>JAGLYB010000125.1 GCA_023132545.1 Candidatus Bipolaricaulota bacterium | reverse complement strand
GATCAACGCAGTGCTGAATTCCTTCAAGGTTGGTGATGTTCTGAGAGCTGGCATCGAGTGACGCCAGTCCAAATAGATCCGAATTATAGATATCTCCAGTTGGTCTCCAGACCTCTGCACGGACGACGGCTTCAAGTCCTGGGTCAGGGAAGTTAACGACATCTGCAACAGCAGGAATAGAAGCTATGGCAATAAGAACGCCAAGCACTAGGGCTACTCCAGTTACAGCCAGGTTCCCGTTCCTCGCATCTCTCCATCGATTGTTTCGCGTCATAATGTCACAGCATAGAATTCTGATATGAGGAATACAACCAACGATACCCTCGCAAGAAGAGCCGTTTTCTGTTGCCTCTTCTCTCGGTGTGGTTAGGTTGATCGTTCGATTGTGAATCGATGACCAGAACTGCGCCGTCTGGAATGGTCTCTCCGTGCATGATCGACACACCTCTCCCTTTGTCGAGGCTGCTTCAGGGCCTGGGACAAGACTTCCAACAATGCAATAACAGCTTTCTGGCACCTCGCTGGCGAGCAATGAATCTCGTTCATACTCGCTCACCTTCCACCAAGCTTATCTGATCGGATGGATCAGAGATCAGAACAAGAATTCCTCTGCCGTGTACGGGCAGTGAGAAGAAGAGCGTTCGTGGTAGGCTCCCACCCCTACACCAGAAATGCAGGATCTGCCGGACAGACTCCGACAGAGGGGTTCTTCTTGCGAGCCTACAGCTTCGCCTATCGAGTTTCCTTGCCGTTTCTTTCTCCAGTCGCGTGCTTTGCATTCGATTGCGATCTCGCATTTCATCCGTGAGAATGAGCCATCTTTTGCGTTGGGGGGACCATGCACAACGATTCGACGTTTGACGATGCCCGATTCCAGCAACTGATCGACCGTAGCAGCACGGGATCCATCAAGTGGAACTACTTCGACGAAGATGTTCTGCCGATGTGGGTGGCTGACATGGACTTCCTCTGCCCGCCTGAAGTCATTGAAGCCCTACGGCAGCGTGTCGACCACGGCATCTTTGGCTATCCCATGGAGCCTCCGCGATTGCGCGGCATCATCGTCGATCGCTTGAAACGCCGCTACGATTGGACCATCCAGCCTGAATGGATCACCTTCATCCCTAATGTATTCGCTGGATTCCATTTGGCCGCACATGCGATTACTCGCCCAGGGGACGGTGTCCTGCTCACACTCCCCATCTATTTCCCGATGTTGCTCGTACCCGAAAATGTGGAGCTTCGAGGACAATTGGTCGAGCTCGACCGAGCCGATGAAGGGACTTACACCGTCCCGTTCGATCGCATCGAAGCCGCCATCGACGGACGCAGCCGGTTGTTCATCCTGTGCAATCCGCATAACCCCATTGGAAGAGTCTATCAGCTCAAGGAATTGGAGCAGTTCGCCGAGATCTGCCTGAAGCACGATCTCGTCATATGCTCGGACGAGATCCACGCCGACTTCATCTACGACGATCACAAGCACATCCCTATTGCCGCGCTGTCTCCGGAAGTCGCGGATCGCACGATCACGCTGATGTCGCCGGTGAAGTCGTTCAACACAGCCGGCATTCCGTTCGCATTCGCCGTCATCCCCAATCGCGAACTGCGCGAGCGGTATCAGAATTCCGGCAAGGGATTGGTCATCCATCCCAGCGCTCTAGGATACACTGCCGCACTGGCTGCATTCGAACATTGCGATGCCTGGTCTGCAGATCTAGTGAAGGTGCTACAAGCCAATCGCGATTTCGCCAACCAGTTCATCGCAACCGAGATCCCCGGAGTGAAGATGACGCCGATGGAGGGAACGTATCTGACGTGGCTTGACTTCCGAAATGCTGGCATCAAGGGCTCTCCCTACGAATTCTTATTGGAGAAAGCACGAGTAGCCACCGTCGATGGTGCGCGGTTCGGCCCAGGCGGCGAAGGATTCGTTCGCCTCAACATCGCCTGTCCGCGTTCAAGGCTTCAGGAAGGGCTGCAACGGATTCGCAACGCACTCATGTAACCATCCCCTTGCATTACGCAGAATCTCGCAAGTCATGATGAAGGTTTGAGGCGTGGTTGTTACAGTCTTGTCCGCGAAAGGGGTTCCTTTATGGTGAAAGACCACTCACTGGGCGTCGTCGATGTCACTAAATCGTTCGATACTGTCTGTGCCGTCAACCAGGTGTCCTTTGAAGCACAGCCGGGTGAGATTCTTGGATTGCTCGGCCCCAACGGGGCTGGTAAGACCACAACCATCCGTATGATCATGGGCATCATGCAGCCCGATTCAGGTTCCATTGACTTCTCGTTCGCGGATTCAAATCCGAGCAGGTTCAGGGAGCGGGTGGGCTATCTGCCCGAAGAGCGCGGCTTGTATGGCGAGGCGAAGATTCACGATCTGCTAGTCTATTTCGCTGAGCTTAAGGGAGTCGATCGAGCCGAAGCACGGGAACGCGCGTCCCGTTGGATCGATCGTATGGATCTGTCCGAGTGGGCCAACAAGAAGGTTGATAAGCTTTCCAAGGGCATGCAGCAGAAGGTGCAATTCGTGGCCGCCATCCTGCATCGTCCGGATCTGGTCATCCTGGACGAGCCGTTTTCCGGACTCGACCCGATGCATCAAGATTTGATCAAGGAATTCATCAGCGAACTCAGGGAAGAAGGCATGACCGTGCTCCTGTCGTCGCATCAGATGAATCGGGTTGAGGAGCTATGCGATCGCATCTTCCTCATTCATCGCGGTCGGCGCGTCCTCTACGGCAATCTGTCTGACATCAAAGAATCGTTCGGAGACCACATCGTTCACATGCGCTTCGAAGGAGACGGAGAACTGCTGGCTACGCTTCCCGGAGTCAGAGAATTCACCCGCAGTGATGGCAGAGCCGATTTCATCTTGGATCGAGACTACGTGCCAGATGCATTCATCCGCGCCCTTCCTGCAGAACTCGAGATCCACGTACTCCACATCGACAGACCGCCGCTGCACGATATCTTCGTCAAGACGATTGAGGGGAGGAACGATGAAACTGCATAAGGTCATTCGTTGGGAGTTCCTGGGGCACATTCGCAGCAAGCAGTTCATCATTATGACCATCGCGTTCCCCGCCCTCGTTGCCGTCGCCGTCTTCGCAATCACGCTAGCCGAGGGCATTGGCGTCAGCGCCAATCAAGCCAGCGTCGAGCCGCCACCGCCATTCATCATCGGCCTAATGCTGGGGTTGATTCTCTTTGTTGGCGCATTCATGTCGGGTGTCATGGCCATGTATGCCATCATTAAGGAAAAGCAGTCGCGCGTCGTTGAGTTGATGCTGTCCAGCGTCTCTGCCTGGGACTTGATGGCTGGCAAGATCATTGGCCTGGGGATGGCAGGACTGATTCAGGTCTTCACTTGGGCAGCTACAGCCTATTTCGTCGCCAATCGCTTTGCTCCGTTCCCTCTATCCACACTTACGGCCGTGCATTGGATTTCCTATCCGCTCTATTTCATGCTCGGGTATCTGCTGATTGCGTCGATGTTCGCTATGGTCGGCGCAGCGATTAAGGATATTCACTCTGGAGGTATTGTTAGCCTCATTGGCATGATTCCCTATCTGCCGATGCCGCTCGCCCCTGCCATCGTCAAGAATCCCGATATGCTATGGATCCGCATTGCCGGATTCTTCCCGCCATTCACACCGGGGATCATGATGTTGCGCATCGGTGCCACTCCAATGATCTCGGAAGGAGCTCGATTCGTTCCGATATGGGAGATCGCCCTGAGCCTATGCACACTAGCGTTGGGTGTATTCCTGATGATGCGATTCACCACCAAGGTGTTCCACGTGGGTATGCTCATGTACGGCAAATCGGCTTCGTTCCGGGAGCTTTGGAAATGGGGACGTCAGAAGGCGGCCTAGGCAATCGGACTTGATAGCACGGAAGGAGACACATGGAGCTT
>JAGLYB010000124.1 GCA_023132545.1 Candidatus Bipolaricaulota bacterium | reverse complement strand
GGCGCAGAATTGCGCGGCTGCATGATCGATCAATTCGAACCTCACGAACCGCTATTCGTGAACGTGGTTCACAACGTCCAGCTGGCTGTTGGGTCGGATGATCGCTTCACCGCAATCACTGAAGACGAAATCGATGACGTTCGGATTAAGGTCTCCGTTGTTCACAAGATCAAAGACGTGCGCTTTGAGAACCCCGACGACCTCTTGAGTCACCTCACATTCGGCAAGGACGGCGTCATCCTGGATGTTGAGGGCGAGCTGGGAGCCTATTTGCCTTCCGTTTGGGACATGTTCCCGAATGCAGAGACGTTCCTGGAGCAACTCTGTATCAAAGCTGGATGGGAGCCAGCTCGCTGGAGAACCAAACCCTATCCAACCGTTCGCACATTCCAGGTGTACGAGTTCGGCGAGTCAGATTGAAACCATCGCGCTGGCATCTTGGCAATTGACAACTCGGGTCTCCCGAATTACTCTGGGACTAATCCCATCCAAGGAGACTCAACCGTGCCACAACGAACCAAACGTCTTCCCGAGAAGCTCTATGCCAGCACAGTAAGTTGGGAAGGTTGGGTATTCCGAGTGCTGTCTTCAGCCAACGGTGTCCGCTGGCTCGATCTTCACCCCACCTCTCTAGAGACGCTTGAGGGCAAGCTGGGAGTGAAGATCGTTCCCGACGATCAGCAAAACGAACTCGCCTTGGCAGAGATCCACGCCTATTTACGGGGGGAGTTACGCCAATTCACGATACCCGTTGATCTTCGGGGCACCGAATTCCAGTGCGACGTATGGAAGGCAATCGCCAAGATCCCCTACGGCCAGACTACATCGTACGGAGAGCTTGCTGCCTCGATCAACCGCCCCAAAGCCACACGAGCCGTTGGCCAAGCCACTGGCGCCAATCCCGTTCCCATCATCGTCCCATGTCACAGGGTGGTCGGTTCCTCTGGTGGGTTAACCGGTTTTGGTGGCGGACTCCCGTTGAAAGAGCGGTTGCTGGGACTTGAACGCGGCACGCTGAACCTCTAACGCTTTCTCTGATCTTCCAGATCGGGTTCGATATGAACGGTCACATTGGCTGGCCGATTGCAAGCGCGATGCAATGCCTCTTCGACATCGGTAGAGATGCGATGGGCATCAACAATGGACAATCCCGGATCGACAAGTACATGTACGTCAATGAACGTTTCACGCCCTACGCGCCGTGTTCGCAGATAATGCCATTCGCGCGTTCCTTCAACGGATTCGATGGCTGATTCAATCTTCTTGACCTCGTCACGCGATAGCCCGCCTTCGGTGAGTTCGTGCAATACAACTGCCAATGTGCGGCCTCCAGCAGCAATAACCATCAAGCCAACGATCAATCCGGCAAAATGATCAGCCTGTCCCCAGCCCGCCAATCCTCCGATACCTCCGGCCAGAACAGCAATCGATGATAGTGCGTCGGATCGATGATGCCAGGCATTGGCATGCAAGGCTGCAGAGTTGACGTCGCGTGCCACCCGAATCGTTCGTCGATAGAGCCACTCCTTGACGACAATCGAGATTATCGCAATGACGAGCACGGGAATGCCGGGAAAATTGACAACACCGCTTTGGAGCGCGGCAACGGCTTCCCAGGCAATGAACCCGCCAACCAGAATCAGAATGCCGGCTACGATTCCACCGGCAAGCGTTTCAAATCGTCCGTGGCCGTAGGGATGCTCAGCGTCGGCTGCCCGCCGCCCCAGATGCATGCCACCCAACACAGCCAAGTCCGTAGCCATGTCAGACGCAGAGTGGATTCCGTCAGCTATCAATCCCGCCGATCCTGAAATGAAGCCGAACAATAGCTTCAATCCCAGTAGCAGGATGTTGCCGATCATCCCGATGAGCGTAATGCGATCCCCAGGATCACGAGGAGGTTGAATAGAGCGCGGACGGTTCATGCTAGTGATTGTACGACTATGCGCAGCACAAGGCTACGCTATTGCTGGATCACGCCATGCTTCAGAGGATTCGGAAAAGCAAAAGCCCTCTCCACATGAAGTGAAGAGGGCTTGCTAATCATAACCAGGCGACGTCCTACTCTTCCAGTCAGTTGCCCGACAAGTACCATCGGCGCAGGAGGGCTTA
>JAGLYB010000123.1 GCA_023132545.1 Candidatus Bipolaricaulota bacterium | reverse complement strand
GTGGGTACTTCCAAACGGACACCTCAGCTCGTGAGGGAACGTACTACTACCTCAATATGTTCCCCTATCCCTCCGGCTATCTACACGTGGGACACGGCCGCAACTACATCATCGGCGACGTGATCACTCGTGTGAAAATCATGCGCGGGCTACAAGTCTTGAACCCGATGGGCTGGGACGCCTTCGGGCTTCCGGCCGAAAACGCGGCCATTGAAAACGACACCCACCCTTGGACCTTCACCAAGAGAAACATTGAAACCTCGAAAGAGCAATTTCGCACCTGGGGCGTGCAGTTCGATTGGGATCGCGAAGTCACGACGTGTTTGCCTGACTACTACAAGTGGACGCAATGGCTGTTCGTTCAGCTGTTCAAGAAAGGCTTGGCCTACAAGAAGAAGGCAACCGTCAACTACTGCCCGAAATGCGACACCGTACTAGCCAACGAACAGGTGGTGGGAGGCGAGTGCGAGCGCTGCGGCACACCGCCCGAACCCCGCGATTTGGAGCAATGGTTCTTCAAGATCACTGACTACGCGCAACGACTCCTCGATGATCTTGACACGCTGGAGAAGTGGCCTGACAACGTGGTTAAGATGCAGGAGAACTGGATCGGCCGCTCCGAAGGGGCTGAAGTCGTCTTCAACACTGAGACTAACGATCCAATCAATGTGTTCACCACACGACCGGATACATTGTGGGGAGCCACGTTCATGGTGCTGGCGCCCGAACATCCGCTGGTCGACAAATTGGTCACGGAAGAGCGGCGAGAGGCCATTGCCAAGTATCGCGGCATGGCTGCCCGTGTCAGTGAAATCGATCGAATGTCCACCGATCGCGAAAAGACAGGCGTGTTCACAGGCGGTTATGCCATCAATCCTGTGAATGGTGAGAAGATGCCTGTCTGGATTGCCGACTACGTCCTCATGACCTACGGAACTGGCGCCATTATGGCGGTTCCTGCGCACGACGAGCGCGATTTCGCCTTCGCGCTAAAGTTCGGATTGCCGATCATTCCTGTCATCGATCGCATTGACAATCGTGCGAAGGCTTTTGTGCCTACGGCTGCTGTGGGCGATGGAATGACCTCTGCGCTGGACGCCATTGACGTGAGCTACAAACGGTCGGACACCGGTGTGATCGTGAAGGCAACTCGCGCCAATCTCCATGTTTGTATCGAAGCCATTCACGCCAATCTGGCCCCCAACAGCTATGCGACGATCGTCGGGGCGAGGTTCGCGTTCATCTTCCCGGATGACGTGATCGAATTGGATTCGGCGCAATCCGACCGCGAGATTGTCTCGCGATGCGCTTTGTTGGCGGGCTCGGGATTCGAAGCCAAAACGGCTATGGAGATTCTTCATGACATCGAACACTATGGCGATCTGCTGTTTCATGCCGAATACGGAACCATGGTCAACTCCGGTGAATTCACGGGAACGCCGGGCGATCGCGCCAAGGCAGAGGTATCCAAGTGGCTCGAAGACAAGGACATCGGCAAAGGTACCATTAACTTCCGTTTGCACGATTGGCTGATCTCCCGACAGTCCTATTGGGGCGCCCCCATCCCAATCGTTTATTGCGATCAGTGCGGCATGGTACCTGTCCCGGAAGCGGAGCTTCCGGTCAAGCTATCGAAGGTAGCCTTCATCGGTAAGATGGGATTGGGCGACATTCCGGGATTCGTG
>JAGLYB010000122.1 GCA_023132545.1 Candidatus Bipolaricaulota bacterium | reverse complement strand
TTGATCTCGCCGTTTCGCAGCCCGGCAGTCACAGTCAAGCCAAGCAGTGCATTCTCCTGGATCAGGTCATTGGCAACATCGAGAACCTTGGGGAAGAACGTGATCTCGGCTTCGCCATTACCGTCCTCAAGCACAACAAAGGCCATTTGGTTGCCGCGTTTTGTGTCAATACGTCGCAGTGATTTGATCCGCCCCCCTATCAGCACCTGTTGGTCGGGGGCAAGGGTTGCGACTTGTTTCAACTGCAGGCAGTACAATTTAAGGTCTTCAGCGAAATCGTCGAGTGGATGGGCCGTCAAATAAAGGCCAAGCAATTCCTTCTCAAAGGTAAGCAAATCCCGTTGGTCGAATTCTTCTTCGGTGATACGCGGATCCGGGAGTGTCGTCTTCTCTCCGCCGAAGAACGATGTTTGCCCGGAGAGTGATTCGCGGCGCGCAGTCAGCATCAGCTCAATTCCATCCCCAAGATGGCGAAGCAAGCCACGGCGTGAGACCCCAAATTGATCGAAGGCGCCTGCCTTGATCAAAGCTTCCAGTGTCTCGCGATCCAACCCCTCTTCTTTGATCTTGCGACAGAGGTCGAAGAACGACTCGAACGGCTCTTCGCGAGCATCGAGAATTGCTTCGACGGCGCCTGCACCCACATGCTTGACGGCTCCCAACCCGAATCGGATCTTCTCTCCTTCAAGTGGCGTGAATTCACGGTGGGATTCATTGATGTCAGGTGGCAGGATCTCGATTCCCATTTCCTTGCATTCATCGACATAGCCGGCAACTTTGTCCAGATCACCATTCACGCTGGTAAGCAAGCTGGCCATGAAGTGCGTTGGGTAATTGGCCTTCAGATAGGCCGTCCAATAGGAAACAAACGCATACGCTGTCGTATGTGATTTGTTGAATCCATATCGTGAGAATTTCTCCATGTCGTCGAACGTCTGATCTGCGATTTGTTTGCTGACACCAAGCCCCAGGCACCCCTCGACAAACTTCACCCGAAGGCTGTTCATGAGCGCCTTGTCCTTCTTGCCCATTGCCTTGCGCAGGATATCGGCCTCGGCCAGCGTGAATCCGGCCAATGCACGCGCCATCAGCATGATTTGATCTTGATAGATGGGCAATCCGTAGGTGTCTTCCAGAACGCCCTTGAGCGAAGGATGCGGATAGGTAACGCGCCGCTTTCCGTTGCGGCGTTCCACATAGTCGTCGGTCATGCCGCTTTCCAGCGGGCCGGGCCGATACAAGGCGAGCAGTGCGATGAGGTCTTCGAACCGGTCAGGCTGAATGCGTCGAATGAGATTGGTCATGCCCGTGCTTTCCAATTGGAAGATCCCAGATGTTTTGCCCTCACAGAGCATCTCGAAGGTAGCTGCGTCATCCAACGGGATTGATTCGAGGCAGATTTCGACACCGGCATACTTGCTGAGTGCCTCACGCGCTTCGTCGATCAGCGTGAGATTGCGAAGCCCCAGGAAATCGAATTTGAGAAGCCCGACGGCCTCGACGTCTCCCATATCGAATTGGGTGACGAACTCGCCCTCCCCGAGTCGCAGTAAGGGCACGTGCGCTGAAAGGGAGTTCGGCGCAATGACCACGCCGGCGGCATGGGTGGATGCGTTGCGTGTCAAGCCCTCGAGCCGCAATCCAATCTCAATGAGCTGTTGAATCTCGGGGTCCGACGCCCGCATGGCCTTGAGTTCAGGGACCTTCTCAGCGGCTACCTGCAATCCCCAACCATAGGGAATCAGCTTGGCCACGCGATCCGTTTCCGAATAGGGGATGCCCAGCACTCGGCCGACGTCGCGAACGACGGAACGGGCCGCCATGCGATCATAGGTTGCGATCTGGGCGATCCGAGTCCACCACTTCTCGCCCCCGTATTTCTGCCGTACGTAATCGATGACTTGATCACGGCCCTTGACGCAGAAATCGATGTCGAAGTCGGGCATGCTGATGCGGTCAGGATTGAGGAATCTTTCGAAGATCAGGTTGTATTTGAGGGGGTCAACAGTGGTGATGTCGAGGCAATAGGACACCAAACTACCGGCGGCCGAGCCTCGGCCCGGGCCCACGGAAATGCCGTGCTCTTTGGAGTACTTAACGAAATCCCACACAATGAGGAAGTAGGTACTGTAATCCATCCGCTCAATTACGGAGAGCTCATATTCCAATCGCTCTCGGACGGTATCATCTATCTCAGGATAGCGTTTGGCGGCTCCTTCATAGGCCAGTCCCCGAAGATACGCATCGGCGGAGTCAACACCTTCGGGAATCTCAAACGGCGGGATCATCGAATGGTCGAATGATAGTTCAAGGCAGCACCGGTCGGCGATGCGCCGCGTATTGGCGATCGCTTCAGGTATCTCCGCGAACAGCTTTTCCATTTCTTCGCCGGATCGGAAGTGATAGCCTTCGCCATCGAACGCTCGATGATCGGGATCGTTGAGCGTCTTGTTGGCGCGAATGTTCAGCAGGACCTCATGTGCCAGCCGATCCTCGGTGGTCAGGTAGTGTACGTCGCTGGCTGCTACTAGCGGGATATCTACTTCACGCGCCAGATCTACCAGCTGAGCTCGGATCTTGGCATCGCGCTCCGTGCCGTGATGTTGCACCTCAATGTAGAAATTACCCTTGCCGAACAGCTCTTCATATTCTCTGGCGACTCGAACGGCTGCGTCTCGCTGCCCGGCCTTCAGCAATCGGGGGATTTCACCGGATTCGCAAGCCGACGTTGCAATCAATCCTTCGGAATGTTCGCGCAACAACTCCTTGTCGGCTCGTGGGCGATAGTAGAAACCCTCCGTATGCGCGCAGCTTACGATTTGCAGAAGGTTGCGATAGCCAATCTCATTCTCAGCCAGCAACACAAGATGAAAGAAACGCTGTCCCGCTTTGCCGGATCGATCTCTACGATCCCCAGGAGCTACATAGATTTCACAGCCGATAATCGGTTTGATATTGCGCCGGACGGCCTGGCGATAGAACTTGATGACCCCACTCATCACCCCATGATCGGTGAGGGCAATGGCGTCCATCCCCAGTTCCTCGGCTCGATCCAGTAGCTTGGAGATCTTGCAGGACGAATCGAGAATGCTGTATTCCGAATGTACGTGGAGATGAACGAACGGACTCGCCAACTTACTCCCTCCCACCCGATGATTCCTCTGTTCGATCAACAAAGATGACACGCTCTTCCCCCGGCATCACCCAACCCAATCGTTCACGCGCGGCGTCCTCGATGGACGCAAGATCGTCTTTGAGAGCCAGTTGACTCTCCAAATCCTGGCGCTCGACCAAGGCTTGCTCATAACCAAGCAGAGAAGATTGAAGCTGATAGCGAAGATCACGGATACGAATCCCTCGAACCGTGAACAAGAAGATGAGCCCTCCCAGAACTATTACGCAACACAACAGGACCCAAAGACTCCTACTGCGTTGCTCCCGCTCACGACGGCGGGGAACCCCAACCATCAAGCGGGTGTGTCCCCCCCTTGCCATCACTCCCCCCGGTTAACGCTATCTTGTGAACTGCTTCGGCCAAGCGGCCAGCGGCAATTCGTGCTCATCCTCAATTCGAAGCAGTTGATTATATTTTGCCACCCGTTCCGAACGCGACATCGAACCGCTCTTGATCTGTCCACACGCAGTTCCGACGGCCAAATCCGCTATCGACGTATCTTCAGTCTCTCCCGATCGATGGGATACCACACACGTGTATCCAGCGAAATGAGCCATATCCATAGTTCGCAACGTCTCGGATACTGTTCCGATTTGGTTGAGCTTAATCAGGATTGAGTTGGCGAATTCCATCTCGATACCCTGTTCGAGCAAGACAGGATTGGTGACGAATACGTCGTCGCCGACGATCTGGACCTTGTTGCCAAGCCGTTCAGTCAGCAACTTCCAGCCTTCCTTGTCCTCTTCGCCGACGCCGTCTTCGATGGAGAAGATGGGATATTCCTTCACCCAATTCTCGTAGGTCTGAATCAGCTGCTCTGTGCTAATTGGTTGCACTGCGCCATCGACAGTGAATTGATAGGCACCGTTCTTGAGAAACGAGGTGGCCGCTACGTCAAGGGCAATGGCGATGTCCTCACCGGGGCGGTATCCCGTCTTCTCGATGGCTTCCACAAGCAGGGATAGGGCTACGCGATTGTCTTCCAGATTTGGCGCAAATCCGCCCTCGTCACCGACTGATGTAGCCAGGCCCTTGGATTTCAAGATTCCTTTCAGGGTATGAAAGATCTCCGAGCACGCGCGAACCGTCTGCCGGAACGTGGTCATGCCGACGGGAAGCAACATGAATTCCTGCACATCCACGTTGTTGTCGGCATGCTCACCGCCATTCAGCACGTTCATCATGGGAATCGGCATGGACACAGCGTGCGCACCGGCGATGTAGCGGAAAAAGGGAAGCCCAAGACTGTTCGAAGCCGCACGTGCAGTCGCTAGGGAAACGGCCAACAAAGCGTTGGCGCCGAGACGCGTCTTATTCTCAGAGCCATCAAGCTCAATGAGCAGACGGTCAATCTCCGGCTGATCGAGAGCGTTTCGACCGAGAAGCAGGGGCTCGATCTCCTCGCGGATATTGTTGATGGCTTTGGTCACACCACGGCCATGATAACAGTGTGGATCTTCGTCCCGCAGTTCGTGTGCTTCGAATTTACCCTTGGAAGCGCCTGACGGAACGGCCGCGCGGCCAACGCCTCCATCTTCCAAATATACATCCGCTTCGATGGTCGGATTGCCGCGAGAATCGAGAATTTGTCTTGCTTCTATGGCTTCAATGAACATTTAAGGACCACTCCCTTTGAATTGACACCTCAGTATAGTGAGCCATGGCGAACTCAGCAATGGACAGTTTGCGCCCTTAGTGAACGGGATCGATAATCCAGTGAATGAGAAGACAAAGGAGAAAACGATGAAGGCTTCGGAACTACGAACTCGCTATCTTGAGTTCTTTGCCGCACGTGACCACATGAAACTGCCAAGTTCGCCCTTGGTGCCCAAAGACCCCACCTTGCTATTCACTTCGGCCGGCATGGTGCAGTTCAAGGATTATCTCGCTGGGCGCGCGGCAGCGCCGCATCCTCGAATCACAACGTGTCAGAAATGCTTCCGAACAACCGACATTGAAAATGTTGGCAAGACAGCATTTCACCAAACCTTCTTCGAAATGCTTGGCAACTTCTCGTTCGG
This sequence comes from Candidatus Bipolaricaulota bacterium, assembly GCA_023132545.1. Classification (GTDB taxonomy): domain Bacteria; phylum Bipolaricaulota; class Bipolaricaulia; order UBA7950; family UBA9294; genus SPBW01. The sequence goes on along the minus strand of JAGLYB010000122.1, from coordinate 7,094 downwards.
CGACTACTTCAAGAAAGGCGCCATTGAACTGGCTTGGGAATTCCTAACCCGCGAGTTATCGATCGACGGATCCAACCTGTGGGTATCTGTCTATCAAGACGATGATGAGGCCTACGACATCTGGCATGACGTCATTGGCGTTCCATCCGATCGCATCGTCCGCTTGGGCAAGGAACATAACTGGTGGGGACCCGTCGGCAATTCCGGGCCCTGTGGTCCCGACTGCGAGATTCACGTTGACACCGGAATCGAAAACGGATGTGGGGATCCGGACTGTGCGGGACCGGCGTGTGACTGCAATCGATTTTCCGAGATCTGGAATCTCGTATTTATGCAATACGATGCCCAGGAAGACGGCACTCTCGTGCCTCTGCAAAGGCAGAACGTCGATACCGGTATGGGGCTGGAGCGTACGGTCACTACGCTGCAGGGGGCCGAAACCAACTTCGAAACCGATCTGTTTCGGCCTATTGTCGAAGCCATCGAAGCGGCCAGTCCAAGGTCATTGAACAAGGACGATCACGTTTACCGGAATACGATTGCCGACCACGTACGCTCCGTCTTGTTTCTGTTGTCCGAAGGCCTGATGCCGTCCAACGAGCGGCAAGGCTATGTGTTGCGCCGCATTCTGCGCCGCGCCATCCGTGCCGGCGAACGGCTTGACCTTGCACCCGGCTCCTTGGCCGCGTTCATCGAGCCAGTGATCGAAACCATGGGCTCCGTGTATCCAGAGATCGTCCAATCCAGAGATCTTGCTCGTCGATTGATCACGCGTGAAGAAGAAACCTTCAGGCGTACACTCCGTGACGGGGAGCGTCGATTAAACAAGGTGCTGGATGAGCTAACAACATCTGGCAAGAAGGTTCTCCCTGGAGATGCAGCTTTTGAACTCAACGACACCTACGGGTTTCCTATCGAGATGACACAAGAGATCGTGGCTGATCGCGGGTTTGAGATCGATGTCCCAGGATACGAAATCGCCCTAGAACAGCAGCGCACCCGGTCCAGACGAAGCGTGGAGGAAGATCAGCTCGATGTGCAGATTAAGGATGCCCAAGAGGGCGGTGAGACGAAGTTCCTTGGCTACAACTGCTTGGACGCCACAGCTCAAATCCTTCAATCCATCCCCGATTCAACAGGTGACGAAGAACCCAAATTGCGAGCGATCATTGTTGATCAAAGCCCGTTCTACGCTGCAAGCGGAGGGCAAGTCTCGGATACCGGAATCGTCGAGAACCTAGCACGTCCGGGGCGGAAATCCCGAATTGGTGACGTCATCAAGATGCAAAACGGCCCTTCGGTGCATGAAATCAAGGGGAAGGATTCCCTTTTCCTTCCCGGGGACCAGGTACGCCTCGTTGTAGATGTGGAACGGCGGAATCGCATTTGCCGAAACCACACAGCAACGCATATTCTGCATACCGCGTTGCGCAATGTCCTGGGGTCGCATGTCAAGCAAGCCGGATCGCTGGTTAACGATATCGAGCTACGCTTCGATTTCTCGCACTTCGAGAAGATGACAGACGACCAAATCGCACAGGTGGAGGATATCGCTAACGCCGCCGTGCTCGCGGATCATCCAGTTACAACAGATCTGCTGTCTCTTGAACAGGCGACGGCATCCGGTGCCATTGGGTTGTTCGAAGACGAGTACCGCGGCAAGTCCGAAGTCCGCGTCGTCAGTGTGGGCGACGTCAGCAAGGAGCTGTGCGGCGGCACCCACGTGTCCCGCTCAGGGGAAATCGGATTGATCAAGATCGTGTCCGAGGAGAGCATTGCTTCAGGCACACGCCGGCTTCGCGCCATCACCGGCGATCGCGTGCTCGACCGCCTCAGAGAGCAAGACGCTTTCCAGCGCCTTATGCACGAGCAATTTGGTGATGATCCCATTTCCGGCATTGACCAGATCAGGTCACAGGTCGAGGCACTGACCTCCCAGCTGAACGAATTCGTAGCAGACAGGCTACAGACGCTCTCTCGACAAATCTCTGAGAAGGCAAACGGCATAGGGGATACTAAGCTGGTTGTTTCCCGCGCTGATCTGCCCGGAGATCAGCTGAAGCAGCTGGCAGATCTAATCGAAGAGGGTACCCAGCCGTCTGTCATCATCCTGGCCGGAGAATCATCTGGGCGTGCACTCGTCGTGTGCAAAGTATCCAAGGGGATCCAAACGGTACGAGCGGGAGATGTTGTCAAGACAATGTCGCAAGCATTAGGCGGCGGGGGAGGCGGAGCTCCCAACTTCGCACAAGGCGGCGGGCAGGACCCGGCCAAGATCGATGAGGTGTTGCAGTCAGCTGCTGCCGAAATGCGCCAGGCTCTCGGATAAAGAAGAACGCCCCGAACAAACCGGGGCGTTCTCATTTCGATATCAGGTTCCAAGCTAGGTGGTCAGATTCACCGGCATGCAGACGTACAAGAACCCATGATCGGATGCCGGGATCTTCTCTCCGGCCGGTTCCAGCAGGGCCGCTTGCAGCGGTGCAGCCAACCAGAAGCCTACTTCGTCAGAGGCTAAGTGCTTGAGCCCGTCGATGACCAAACTGGCATTGAACGAGATCTCGATACCCTCGCTGGGCACATTCTGAAGCCGCACCCGCTCCTCCGCCTCACCCTTATCGCGTGAAGAAGAGGCAATAACTACCGCTGATTCGTCGGGCGTCGCCTTCAGCGAAACGGCACCGGAGTCTTCGGAGGCGGTGATCTCGATTCGTTGCAGGGCCTCCAGCAACGACTTGCGGTCGAACACCAACGAGATTTGGTTGTTCTTGGGAATCACGCGATCGAAATCAGGGAATTCCTCGGCAATAGTTCGTGCCATGAACGTCATGCCGGCAGCATGGAAGAACAGCTGTCCTTCGCCTTTGTAGATATCGACTGAGTCGGCCTGCAGCTGGGAGAGCACGCGATCCAAGTCTGTCAGCACGCTGGCATCGATCAAGTACTCGCCTTCTTCTCGAATGTCTTCGATGCCAATTGTCTTCATCGCGAGCCGGTAGCCATCCGTTGTTACCAGCTTAAGATGATCGGACTTCAGTACCAGATTGACGCCCGTCAAGCTCAATCGCGTTGTCTGCCCGGCTTTCTTGGCGGCAAAGACAGTTTGATTGAGACCGCGCTGGAACTGCGAGATGGACACCGTTGCCGTCTTGGTGCTGGGCAACGGAGAGATGTCCGGGTAGTCGTCAGCGGGTAGCGTGGGAAGATCGAACGTGACCTCGCCGCAACGAACCTGGATCGAAGTCCCATCGTCGTCTTTGCTGGTCAAGCTGATCCGCTCGTCCGAAGGAAGGTGAGACGCGATCTGATTAAACACGGATCCGTTGAGGACGATCGATTCGTTTTCACCCTTGTTCTCGATCGGGATTTCGCAACGGACCGCTCGCTCCAAGTCAGTTGCCTGTAATCGAAGCTGATTGCCTTCGATTTCGAGCTTCAACCCAGCGAGAATAGGCATGCTGCTTCGGGTACCCAGGGCGTGGCTTGCCAGCCGCACGCCGAACACAAGATCATTCTTCAAACATACAAGATCCATTGATCCTCCCCCTTACGCAAGGAACGTCGGTTCCCATGTTACTCCATCGAATCGATGCCTAGCAAAATCGAGCTCTCAGATGCTGTGCGACATCCTCGGTGATCTCGTCGGGGCTACGGTCGCCATCGATCACGATCGCGTTCGGATCACCCTCTGCCAACTCCAGAAATCCTTGACGAACTCGACGATGGAACTCCATCGATTCGATTTCGATACGGTCCTGTTCAGTTCTCTTCCGTTGGACGGCAACTTCGGCCGGGATATCAATCAAGAACGTGATATCTGGGTGCAAGCCACAGGCCGCTGTTTCGTTGAGTTCCTGAATGAGATCGAGGTCCATGCCACGGCCATATCCTTGATAAGCCACGCTCGACATGCGATAGCGAGACGCCACCACTGTCTTTCCTTCCTGCAGAGCAGGCACGATCACTTCGTGTGTGTTCTGGGCGCGGCTTACGATAAACAGCAGCAGCTCGGAAAACGGGAGCAAGGACTCATGCTCTCTGGAAAGAAGAATCGATCGAACCGAATTCCCAATGGGAGTCCCGCCTGGTTCGCCTGTACTGACAACCGAGTGACCGGCGTCGATCAGCCGTTTGACCAATCGACGCGCTTGGGTCGACTTTCCTGATGTGTCGATCCCTTCAAACGCGATCAGCTTACCCTTCAGATCGATTGTGCTCACCCCCAAACAGAATGGACAGGATGATGAGAACAGCTCCCACGGTAATACAAGCATCCGCCACATTGAAGATAGGGAATCCGCGGATTTCAAAGAAATCGAGCACGTATCCCCATTGAATACGATCGACCAAGTTGCCCAGCGCACCGGCCAGAACGAATGCCATGCCCGTCTTGATCAGCCTGCTATCGATGTGCATCGTCAGCAGGATCAGAAACAGGATGAACGAGACAATTCCTGACACAACGAGAAAAACAACGCCGCCACCCGGAAAGATCCCGTATGCGCCTCCAGCGTTATGAACGCGCGTGAGGCGAATGACGTTGCCAATCAGGTTATTGGGGCTGTTCGGATCTAACGTGGAGGATACCCACCATTTGGTGATCCGGTCAGCGATTAGAAGGACTAATGCTAGAGAGAAGTAGCGTGTTCTGGACATAGTCATCAGGCTATCCGGCAGACAGGAATGCGTCAAGGACAACGAGCCTGCGAGCTATTCCTCGAACCAATCCTCAAAGGAACAGCGGAGCCATTCCTCAAACCAATCCTTAAAGGAACAGCGGAGCTATCCGCTGGAATAGAGCGCGTCAAGGACAGTTGCAACCCAAGGCGCAATGGACTACGTTTCAGCGATTTCGATACAAGATTGAAAGACGTGAAAGGAGACACTATGCATCTGGTTCGTTTCAAGCATCCCTCATCCGGCACGCCGACTGCAGGTAGTCTGATCGGATCGTCTGTTCAGGCGGAAGGTGAGGTGTTCTCGCTTGACGATGTCAAGCTCCTACCTCCCTGTGTTCCTACCAAGATTGTGTGTGTCGGACGCAATTACGCTGACCATGCCAAGGAACTGGGGAACACGGTTCCCGAGAAACCGCTGCTGTTCCTGAAACCGCCTTCTGCTGTGATTGGACCTGAGGACGCAATCGTGCTGCCGATCAGCGAAGAGGTTCACTACGAAGCTGAGCTAGCTGTCGTCATCGGCAAACGCTGCAAGAACGTCCCGGCCGCGGATGCGGCAGGCGTCATCCTTGGCTTTACCTGCATGAATGACATCTCGGACCGCGTCGCTCAGCGATGGGAGACCAACTGGATTCGCGCCAAGGCTTTCGACACCTCTGCGCCTCTCGGTCCATCCATTCTGTCCCTTGATGAAGCGAGCGAGCCGTTCCACGTTACATTGCGCCTGAACGGCGAAATTAGGCAAGAGGGATGGACATCCGATCTCTATTTCTCAATCCCCGTCCTCATCGAAACGATCTCGGCAATTATGACACTCGAGCCGGGAGACGTGATTGCAACGGGAACACCCGCTGGAGTTGGAGTTCTGAACCAAGGAGACATTGTGGAAGTCGCCATCGACGGCATTGGCATCCTGCGAAATCCCGTTCAGTAGGCGAAGGGTGTCCTTCCCTCTGACTGAGACGCTCGATGGTCTACAATGGAGCAAAGGACAGGTGATCCGAGCGATGCAGCATTACACGAAATTCGCCCTTGCAGTCGCGGCGATTCTGCTCGTTGGACTGTCAAGCTGGGGGCAAGGCAGTGAGACCGAGTCGGCACTTCATTTGGTGATCAACGAAATCGAGATTAACCCTGCGGGGTTGGATACTGATTCTGAGTGGGTAGAGTTGCTCAACCCAACGGATGGACCTATCGATCTGCTCGGCTGGCAAATCTCATATTCTTATCGCTCAGAAGGCTTCCTCTTGCTGTCCGAGACCTCGCACGTCATCCCTCCTGGCGGACGGTATGTGTTCGTGTATCCAGGTCTACGATTGCGAAATGCTGAGGCCCATGCCTTTCGACTGATGGATCCGGAAGGCAATGTAGTGGAAGAGACGGCTCCGTTCAAAGATGAATCCGATGACGATGCCACTTGGCAGAGGTTTCCTGATGGCGGCGATCCTCTCTTCATTGACTTGTGGTTGTTCCAGGCCGGTTCCCGAAACAAATCCAACAGCTAGCTAGTTCGATCGTGTGGCCAGTTCGGTCACAGCCGCATCGAGAATTACGTTCATTGCGTCATGCACGAAGACAACGGTGCCTTCTCCCATGCCGTCTCCACCGGATCCTGCATAGACAGTTCCAGTGAACGTTTGCTCGTACTGGGACAGCTGCTGCTGGAATCCAGCTTTTGCATCCAAAGACGGAATCGAAAACGTAAGCACAGTGAGACCGAACGTAACGGTAATGGGCTGAGATTCGGATCCCCAGTTGTTGTTAACACCCGTTTCCGGGAGGAGGATGACCGATACTGGATAGTTATCGTCGACGGCAGCGTATTGAGAGAACAAGCTACTGATCGAGACGTCCTCGGCGAGTACTTCGTAAGAGGCGATGGCTCGCTGCAGAAGTACCAACTCCTCTAATTCCTCGTCCGGCATGCCTGTCAGATCAGCTTCCTCGGTTCCATCCCAACCCACCAGGCGAAGCCCAACAGGCAAGGATTGCGGCGCGAAGTACGTGTAGCTTCTCTCGTGGAATAGGTTGTTTTCCAGATCCTCAATCCATACGCGAGCGCCATAGTGCATGCCTGCTTCAATGCGAACTGACTGAGACGCCGCGTAGATTCGTCGAGCAGCCCGAGTACGTACGGTGGTTTTGGTGTACTCGTACAGCATTGTTTCCACGCCGCCTTCTACGGAGAACACTTCCCAGATGATTCTGAGCTTCATCATCTCCGGTATTACATCGTAGGCAAGCCCGGTATTGAAAATGATGGCAGGAAGCCCGGTCTTGTAGTCAGATACAACCGTTGCCGACCAATCAATCTCTTCCCATTCCACAGCTACTGCGGAAAGCGAAGCGACAAGGATCATCAAGATCGCCACCGTCATTCGTCGTCGCATGCTGCACCTCCGCCGCATTATAGCT
>JAGLYB010000121.1 GCA_023132545.1 Candidatus Bipolaricaulota bacterium | reverse complement strand
CGTTTTGAGCCTGCCTGCGGGCGACATCAGACAATCCGGCGTGATAAGCGGCGGTGCGGTATCCGGCTTCCTGCAGCCGTTCGGTCAGATCGTCAACGTCAGCACGACGGATGCAATAGATGATCGAAGACTCACTCTTGTGGCGATCAAGCACATCGCGAACTTGCCGTACGACGTCGATGCGGCGTTCGACGGAGTAGAGCAAATTGGGACGATCAAACGAGCCGACGAGGATCTCCGGGTTCACGAGATGAAGCTGCTCTACAATATCGTCACGCACATGCTGGGTAGCGGTGGCAGTGTAGGCGTGGACGGCAATTCCTGGGAACGTGGTCTTGAGACTGCCCAGACGACGGTACTCGGGCCGGAAATCGTGCCCCCACATGCTGACGCAATGGGCTTCATCGATAGCGATCAGTGAAATGGTATGCTGATTCAGGAAATCGGCGAATCCGTTCATCATCAACCGTTCAGGCGAGACATAAAGTATTTTCAGGTCGGCGCTACGGATGGAGGCAATGACATCGTCTTGCTCATCAGGGGACTGGCTGCTGTTGATGCAGGCGGCGGCGACGCCGCACTCAGTCAGGGCATCGACTTGATCCTTCATCAGCGAAATGAGTGGACTCACCACAATAGCCAGCCCCGGCAATCGCACTGCAGGCACCTGGAAGCAAAGCGATTTGCCGCCGCCGGTTGGGAGGACGACGAGAGAATCGCGGCTGCGGACACCGCAGGCAATGGCTTCGCGTTGCAGGGGGAGGAAGTCGTCATAGCCCCAGTATTTCTTGAGAATTTTGGCGATTTGCTGCATGACTCCCTACTTTCGTTTCCCGGATAAGCACATGGTACCCAATGGTGGCTTGTCAATGCAGTGCGCTCAGAGCTTATGGTGGAATCTGTTGGTGCTTGCATTTCAAACGATATCTGTGCTAGGCATTCATCATACGAAGAGGAACACGCTTTGTGTCTTGGAAATGTGGGAGGTCTTATGCGACATGTAATCTTGGTGCTCTGCTGTCTCCTATTGACAAGTTCGCTGACATTCGCGCAACCGGCGGAATGGACGATTTGGGAACTGCCTTCTAGCAAGTCGTTCCCAGGCGATCTTGTCTGGATGATCGACAACAGCCTGTTTGTCGTGCTGCACGATCCGCAGGCACTGGCTCGATTCGAGCCGGAGGCCAACCGTCTGATTGCGTGGACGTTGACGGCGGATCCGGGGGAATTTGTGTGGACGAATTCGGGGCTGTTGTTTACGACGCCGCACGACGCTGGCGTGGGATGGCTGCAGCCGGATTTCAACCATGTCGAGTATTGGCAGTTGCCGAGTCCGATGGCGCAGCCGATCTTCGCGATGGAAGCGGGCTTCGGAAACGGTGTGGAGAACATATGGTATCTGGAATGGGAGCTAGGACGACTGGGCTTGTTCGAACCTGCCCAGCTGACGATCCCAGATGAGGTTGGGCCAGAGCCGCAGGTGATTCCGGTATCCCGAACCTCCGGCACGGTGTCGGCCTCATCGCAAACCGTGGCACCTGAGTTTCACATGGCTGATCCGGGCTTCGTGCCGGCCGTGTACCCTCATGAACCGGTCGTGTCGGCCCCGTTCCGTGAGTGGGGACTTGTGACGATGGATCCGCCGCCATATGCGTTCGTGGGGGACAGTCAAGGAAATGTTTGGGTGCCCAATGTTGTGGGAGACTCGTTGCTTTCCCTGGCGCCATCCACGGATACAGTCACCGTGTACGATCTTCCTGCAAAACTCTTCATCACCAGCCTGGCGGCCGTGCCCGACGCAATGGACATCTATTTCTTGGCAATAGAGAACGACGGCGTGGGCAAAATCGGTGTGCTACAGCCGGAAAACGGCAGCGTAGCGATGTGGGAGATCCCTGGAGGTGCGGAGATTGATGTCGTGAGCTTGATCATCACGGAGGATGCACTGTGGTTCTGTGATCGTGCCAACAGCGCCGTGTATCGATTTGTGCCGATGGATGGAGCCTTCACGTGGTGGGAGACGGGCGGAGATGACGCACCGTTGTACATCATGCCTGGTTATCCGGGCGAGTTTTGGGTGAGCTGGGAGAGGTCCGGCAAGATCGCGCGGTTGCAACTTGGCGAACCGTAGTCCTGATAAGGGAGACTACGACTAGTGCACTGCGCGAACGCACAGGTCATGGGAGTGCATTGTTGTATCCTACTTCGAGATCACGATCGAGTGTATGGACTGAGGTGGAGATTGGACTTATGAAGCGAATTGTTGTCTTGTTCTTGATGCTAATTCTGTTCTCGGGGTACTGTTGTGCATTTGAGCTTCTTGAATTCGGATTTTGCGTAAATATCGATCGACTTGCGACGATGAGCTCAAACACAGGCAAATGGCATGCCAACGTCGAAGCCTATCTTCAGATGGAACTCGATACTGTTTGGCGGGTGGAAACCGGCATTGGCTTCGATTTCGCCAGACTTGCTCCATCTGGCTCCATCAGATTCTTGAGAACTGTTCTTGACGAGATGTATCTCGAAGGCGACCTCGTCATGCAGTGGATCCCTCGCCACGGGATTGTGGCCACGATTGATACAGGGATTCGATACTCCCCCGAGATGTCGGAGGAAAGTCGTTTGATCGTCGAGGTCTATCCGATTCAATGGCAAATCATCTCGATTGACCATCGTTACTTCCCTATCCCCGAGTTCAATCTCTCGTTGACGATAGGGGGGGCATTGCTGCTTGATCGGGGAGGCTTCTTCGGGGAGACCGTAACCATCGAAGCCTACAAGATCGAAGATCGAAGACTCCCCTTCTCTCTATTCGTAGGTAACGGGTGGTTTCTTACCGCAGGGCAGATGAGAACGATTTTCGGATACAGACTGTAACCGATGTCTCTTGGGAGCAAGTGTTAGATGGACATCCCCGTTTGTCGTCCGTAGATGCTCAAAAAATCAAAGGTTCAAGCCTTGCCATGGCTGATTTCTCGATTACAGAAGATTCAGATCTATTGACTGCCATGGCGTCAAGGGGATTGATTATTGACAGCAATTCATCTGTCAAATGACACAAACGTGTATGCGCATGCTTGACTTACATGCCGTCCATATGCTACGTTAACAACAGCTGTTGCTCAGGGCAACGCATGCACAACAAGCATGTGACGCAAAGCTACGGACCTCTGAGCGTAGAAGCGGAGATTCCGCAGGATTCTCCCAAGGAACTCAAGGAGTTCCCGGTCGCCGAGCTGCCAACAGCCAGAAGGTATGTGGATGTATGAGCAATGTGCTTCTTGAGCGGTATTCCAGGCGCTCGTATCCGTATCCCTTCTCGTGTTTGAACTTGGTGTTGGCAATTGTGTGCAGATGGAGGTTTTGAAGAGCACTAGGAAAAACAAGCAGGAGGGGCGTTAACTCACCATGTGCGATCTGGCCGGATCACGAAGATGTGTCTTATCCCCTCCTCGATGTATATGTTACGTGGCGCATAGCCACTGTTTGAGTCATCGAGGAGTCTTTGGTACGACATCTGTCTTTCCCCAGCGTATGCCCCTTGCTCAGGTCTTGAAATTGTAGGTTGCGCGAGGCAAGGAGGGCACAATGCGGAGGTTGGGTGATTGGATTCATCGATACCGGATGAATCGAAGACATCTTTGGGGATTCCCATTGACTGTGTTAGTCTCGATCTTGACAATGCTGGCTTTTGGTGGGCAGATAGCCCACGCCGAATTGCTGAATGTTTCGGGGCAATACAGCTTGGCAACCATTGTGATGCCAGTGCCGGCGACGCTGCAAGGTGGTATCCAGCTGGATACGCCGGCAGAGATGACCCTGCTTAAATTTGGGATTGAGTCGGAACTCGATTTCGTTGCAACGATTTGGGACGCCGCATTCCATCTCAACTCAGCCATCAACATCGCGGGCCTTGAGCGTGTGATTGTCGATGTCTCCATTCCTCTTGGTCCGTTCAAAACGAAGCTTGAGGTCTGGAATGCTGTGCCTTTCGAAACGGTTACCGATGTGAGCCACTTCACAAACTGGGTGGTGATTCCTCCCGGGGATCTCATGTATGTCAAAACCCGGCTGGAGGTTTCTGGCGAGTTCGATGCGTTCACATTCCACAATCTGATGATGATCGAAGACGTCACATTCCCCAATCCATATGCGGATTTCGGTCCGCTCACCTATACTGCGGTGCAGAGCCAATCGTTCCATGTCGGGGATATCTTGACGATAACTTGCGAACCCTATCCCGGAGTAACCCTTCGAAGCGTGACCAACATCTGCGCCGATGGCGGATCACGCCCGGTCAAGGGGTATTCCGCCTCGGGCCGCGTCGATGCCGAATCCACGATGTGTGACGAACTCTCTTGGAACCAAACCCTTACGCTTACTGGATTGGAGTACTGCGGGATTCCCTTCTGGTTTAGCCTCAAAGTCAACCCCTGTAGTGACGACATCCTGAGGCTGAGCGGGGGCGGAAGCTTCTCCAAGTGGGGAGGTCTTGAGTTATCAGGATCGTTCTCTCTGTTCCCTCTGGCTATCGGAGGCTACTCCATGAGCTTCTCATGGTGTGATAAGGTCAGTGCCCGCGTGAGTCTGTCCAATCACTTCGAATTCTTGTCAGCGAGCGTACGCTGTCGTATCGACATTCCCTTTGGCGCAATGAAGGGGACATTTACCTCAGCGGCAACATTCGCATCCGATCTGGAAGCCACAAGTATTTCCCTCGGAGTTAGCGCCTCACAAGGGACGTTCTCAGGGGGGCTGAACGTTGGAATCTCTCAACAAGCGGACACCCTTCGTCTGTCTTCTGTCTCGACCAATTTTAGCATGACGTTCACTCCCGTTCGTATCTCATTTTCTGTGGTGTTCGGGCGAACAGGCTTGCGTCAAGCAACCGTCAATGTGGGGGTGACGTTCTGATGAGGAAGACAAGCCCAGAACTGCGCATGTCAGATCGAAGGCCAAGCAGAGAGCGTTGTGGGAAAGGAGATAGCGACGTGCGGAAGATAAAGATTGATCTCTCAACGAGATCGAATGCATCACTGTTTCACCGATTTCGACCATCCGGAAGGCTGCTAGATCATTCGATGTGCACCGCTTCGGCTGTAGGAAGTATGGCGATAGGTTCCAGGAGTAGAGTTATTATCGTAACGATCCTCGCTCTCGTGATAGCACTTATGGCGGGATCCTTTGGGGTAATGGCGCAGTGCGACACGGAAATGGCGATTACCCGAACCCCCTTCAACCCCGTTATAGGTCAGGCGGTGACCATAAAGTGGACGCTTGACACGCAGGCCTGTTCCGGTGTTGCGTTCGCCGGCACCCTGACCCGATGCGTTAAATCTCCCGGCTCGGGAACCTGCGACGTCCTCGCCGGCGGCGTTGAAACGAGCGGAGGAGAACCGTTCGAAGTTGAATACCTGTTCTCCCCCTCGGAAGCGGGAATCTACACGATCACTGGAAGCTACGAGGGGTGCACGACCTGCGACCCAGAACTCAACTCCTGCACTGCAGGCCCGATCTACATGACGGTGAGCAAGGTCAATACAGCTACATCGGTAATATCGAATCTCAACCCATCCACGATCGGAGACCCCGTAACGTTCACCGCAACAATCACGTCTGATTGGATCGGCGGTCCGGCGATCGGCGGGACAGCGGACTTCTACATCGACGACGATGCGACTCCCGGTCCCAGTGGCGGCGATAGTAGCCTGTGCATCGACAGACCCGTCACAAACGGCCAGGCAACGTGTGGTTATGTGTTCGCGGTGGCGGGCGATCATGAGATCTACGTCGTCTACGATGGCGACAGTAATTACGATACCAGCACAAGCGCCTCTCTTACGCAAACGGTCAATGTAGGAGCAACGACGACGACGACCGTTGTGTCCGACAAGCCAACACCGCCGGGACCTGCCCCGGAGACCGGGGAAGACGTGACATTCACCGCGACGGTTGACTCCCTTTGGATCGGCGGGCCGACTATCGATGGAACTGTAAGTTTCTATGCGGGTGGTGTCCCCATTGCCGGCTATCAGAATGTTGGGCTCAGCACAGATCTTTTCGGTGATCGGATAGCAGAGTGCACTTCTTCATTCAATGCAGAAGACAGCGTAATCACAATCACCGCCGTCTACAGCGGGGACAGCAACTACGCAAGCAGTGACGACAGTCTCTCTCAGGGAGTAGTTAAAGCCACTCCCACTGTATCCGTTATCACCGATACACCTGACCCCTCCATCCTTGGGCAGCCCTATCTCGTCGCAGGAGCGGTGACTTCATCAGGAGGGAATCCCACAGGTACCGTGACGGTGGACGACGGTCTGGGGAACACCTATGTAGGGGCTGTAGTAGACGCCGTAAGTGGAGCCTGGAGCTGCAGCATCACTTCAGATCCCACAACTGCCGTGGGTGCAGCGACCCTCACTGCAACCTATAGCGGGGACGATAACTTCAACACAAGCAACAATACGGAACCACACACGTACACGGACCCGGCAACCCGTACGGAGGTGATGGGCGCAGCCACGCCCTTGATCGTCAACAACACCGCAACATTCACCGTGGTGGTTGTCGATACTTCGAATCCCCTCACCATACCGCAAGGGAGGGTAAAGGTGTCGGTCGACCCATCCGGGCAAGGGGTCCTGAGTATCCCACTCACCGGGGTCCCACTGGGTTATTACCTTACCCTCGATGCGGCAGGATGGTGTACCTTCACCTACAAACCAACAAGTGCAGCGACAACTCCGCATGCAATCTCCGCCGAGTATTTGGGAGATCCCGAGATTGATCCAGACCAATACAGCATCCATCAACCGAGCACCGGGACCTTCGCTCAAGAGATCGTGAAGCGCGCCGTCGATATACAGCTCGTGGTCAGCCCGACAACTGCCTACATTTACGCTCCGGTCACCCTGCAAATACACGTCGAGGACGATACCACCGAGGGGACTCCGGGCAGTCTGAATGGCGAACCTATCGTGCTGGACAATGGCGGACAGGCTGGCACGTTCAGCCCTGCCAGCCCCACCCTGGACTCAAGCGGCAACTGCACGGTGACCTACACCCCGGGAGCAGGGGAAGCAGGCACCACAACCATTACCGCCACCTACGCCGGCTCCTCTGTGTACACAGGAAAGTCCACTTCTGAGAGCCTTGTTGTGAACCTGCGCCCCACGGAGACATGGGTCATTTGTTCAATGGAGCCGCTTCTCGTGAACGAGGCAGCAATCGACTGCACTATCACGGTGAAAGACGTTGCGGGTGTGGGAACGGCCACCGCTCCCGGAGGTAGCATTAGCTCTCTCACGCTCGATCTGGCGGGCAGTAGCGCAGTTTACTACCTGTCCGGTCCTACACCGTCTGGTACCGATTCCGAATGGACGTTCGACTATCTCTGCACTGCGCTCGACGAACTGGCCGATTTCGATACCATCAAAGCCGACTTTACCGCATCGGACGGAATCCACGCTGACAGCGCCGGCGCCTTCGGTCAAGGGATCAAGAGACGGCCGACGATTACCACCCTCTCTGGATGTGTCAGCACATCCAGCGGCGTCACCTGCACTGCGACCATGGAGGAGGATCCCGGCAACGATGGCGTTCCCGTGAGTCTCAATGGTGATCTTGTCCTGTTAGGAGATCCAGATGTAACCAAATGTTCTGCTCTTTTCGGGGCATCTCCCAGCTGTACTTTTAGCGCGGATTCGGAGTCTCTGCTCGCCAATGTGACCGTGCGGTTTGACTCGACTAATGATGTTCATCTGCCGTCGACCGCTACGAAGAACATTGATCGATCGGACGAGTTTTCGCCGGATCCCCCAAGTGATCCATCCAACGACGGGTCCGACTGCAACGATGGGTGCGGGGACGGTGGGTATAACATCGACCAGATGATTTTCAATCTCAACGTAGCCGATGTCACGCTGGCGGCGATACAGATGGGCCTTGACACCGCGGCCCTCGTCTTCGACGTCATACCTGATCCGTTCGCAGGAGGCGGGGTCTTTGTCGTCGCAGGGTTTACGATTCCGATTAGCGATATCCTTGCTTCTATTTCCAAAGGGACAAGCATTGCAATGGCGATTGCCAGGACGGCGATGTCAACAGACCTCGATGGGGACGGGCTCCGGGATGTAATTGAAAACACTATAACAGGTACGGACTACAACGTTTACGATACCGACGGAGACGGACTTGGTGATGGTTATGAGGTCACCGCTGCCGGCGGCTTCTACGGAGGTACGCGTCGCCCGGATCCAAACAACCCTGACAGCGATGGCGATGGTCTTCTGGACGGCGAAGAAG
>JAGLYB010000120.1 GCA_023132545.1 Candidatus Bipolaricaulota bacterium | reverse complement strand
GCGCTTCCAGCCATGCCTTCAACTGTTCTGCCAACTTGGCAGCTTCTTCAATTGCTTCGTTCACTTGTGCTATGGATATGTGTGTCCCGCCAGTATAGATGTCCCTGTTACGCAGATCTCGCAGGGTCTGGAAGTAGTCGTCCAGTGATGGCTCGATGCCGAGAGTATCGAGCAAGGATTCCAAGATGATGATGTGGTGGCCGGGACCCGTGTTTGGACGCAGACCCATCGTGCGCAAGGCGACCAGCGCGCAGTTCAGGATAGCGTGATACGCTTGTCCGAGCCGTGTTTCAGGATGAATGGAATCATTGTTCGCGTCTTCCAAGCGCCTCGTGATGGCATCCAGTAATCGTTGGACTTCACCTGATGTCGCGGGCTCTCGATGTAATTCATCCCGCAGCAGCATGTCATCCAAACTCACGACTTACCTCTGATAAGGTTGATACGTACACCATGATGCACGCGGGAAACGAATGAGTTGTCGTCGTTGAGTTCTTCAGCGTATTCGCGAGGTGAGTAGAGGGTTGGATTGACCGTTCGCTGTATCATTCGTCCCGCTTCCCGAATCGGTGAACTGAGTTCACGAAGCGTCAGCCCGCCGACTACCATCAGATCGACGTCGCTGTCCGGACGCTCAGTTCCTGTTGCATAGCTGCCATAGATATAGGCGAACTCGATTCGATCCTGAAGTGGCTCAAGTGCTCCTCGCAAGACACCAGCCAATCCCACTGTCTTTCGGATGATCGATCGCAGTTCATCGTAGATCGGACAATCAGGATTGAGTCGATAAATGATTTGCCGCCCAATTTGCTGTGCTGTCAACACATCTGCGTTGCGTAATGCGTGCACTTCGCGAAGCACAGACTTGGAGTTTAAGCCAGATCGACGTGCGATCTCGCGAAGGTGAAGTCCCGTATCCTCAGCCTTGGAAAGCTCAGATAGAACAGCGATCCGTGCTTTGGGAAACAAGGTTTCGATTAGAGATTTTGTAGGCGTATGGCCCTCAATTGTAGGCATAACGCCCTCAATTGTAGGCGTATGGCCCTCAATGTCAACCCCACGTGCAAATGCGACGATCTCCACTAACACGGAAAGCGCACCCGATCCTTGCGGAGTCGTCAATGCTCTGTGACCTCATGCCGGGCAAGAAAATCAAGAGATTCCTGTAGTTCCACTCCTTGGAAAGAAGCTGACCAGCAGAGCCATCAGACCGATGGCAGCCATGGCGGGGCCAGCATCTCCCAACCAATCCCACATTCCATGGATGGAGTAGTACCGAGGGATGGTGAATGCCAATCCAAGAACGGCTCCTGTGATGGCCCATTCAAACGCGCGCGTCCGCGCACGCGACGTCTGCGCGGTCAACAGCACATAGGCAGTGAGATAGAGTGCGGGTAGGAAGAGCTGTCCAACTCCAAATGCGAGGGGCAGCATCGATTGATGGTGATAGGCGACAGAGTTGGCCCATGTCGAGTACATGCACAAGCCGCGGTAGACAGCAAGGAACAACAGCACGCCCAGCACAGGGCTGGAGAGCCGTGCAAGGCGTATCACAAGCGTCTCGCGAATCCATCGTTGCATGATGGTGTAGCAGCCGATGGCAAGAAACCAAGTGAAGGGCGAAATCAGAGCGTAGAGATCTATCGAGTCTCCGCTCCGGATGGCGACGAAGCAGTGCCCTGCTCCCCATGGCGAGGCTGCATAGAGGAACAATCCGATTCGAACTGCATGCATCAGACCGCCAATGCCAAGCATCCCCAAGGCAATTCGTTTACCAGTTCGGCCGGAACGCGCAGCTGCCTCGAAGATAAGAAGCATGCAGAGCAACCAGATGAATCCAACGATGCGATATTGCCAGGTTGACACGTGCGGGTAAGGATTGCTCCAGTACGAGAGTCCCATACCTATGCCAGTGGCAACAACTACTAGACAGATCAGCAACCCAGTGGTTCGTCGTGTGGTTACTGCACCATCCATAGCGTCTCCTCTCGATTGCTAAGGACAACATCTTACAAATCATGTATTCATCCGGCAAGAATGCGGGGGACATCGGTTCGTTTTGATGGATTCGATTCATAGGCGGGGGTACCCTTCGGCCACTGTGGATGAGATTTCGCAACCTCAACCCGGCGGGCGGCGTCGTGCCATCCCGCTGGCAGGTTCGTCGCTGTTTGTCGCTACCGCCATCGGCGGGCTCGGACTCATTGTTCAACTCTACCTCAAATCGCTCGATACCCCCCTATTTCTAATCAGTCTGGTTGCCACACTGAATTCAATTGGAATGCTGTTGGGTTCGTGGTTGTGGGGCACAATATCCGACTATATCAAGCGCCGGCGTCTGCTTGCCTTTCTGGCATTAGGGCTGGCGGGGAGCGTTGGCATGTTGATTGCCTTGCCATCCAAGAACATCGTGTTGGCGACGGCCGTGCTTCGGTTCTTGTTCTTTGCTGGGTTTGGAACCGTGGCTATTGCCGTTGTCTCCGCCTCCAGCCTTGCTCAACGCCGCGGTAAGAATCTATCCTATATTTCGTCTGCCAAGGCACTAGGGTTTGCGGCCGGATCCGTGATTGCCGGGATTGTTTTGGATCGCTTCGGATTCCGCTGGGCATACTCGTTGGCAGCACTTCTTCCGATTGTCGCGTTCGCGTTCTTGTGGTTGTTGCCGTGTGAGAACCCCGTGCGACCAAAAGAGAAGATCGGAGCCTGGAAAGCCATCTTCTCATCGGGTCTGTTCGACCTCTATCTGGCTACTGCATTGCGTCAGATGGCCATCTTTGGAACATTTGCACTACTCTATATCTACATGGCGTCACTTGGCATCCCCATTAGCCTGATGGGCGCAATCAGTGCATGCAACACGGCCACCCAAGTGCTGGCATTGCTGGCTTTCGGATGGCTGGCTGATCGAGTGGGACGTCGTCGTATCTTCATGTTGGGATTCTTCGTATCTGCAGCGGTTCCGCTGTTCTTTGTCTTTGCCACCAATATTTATGGCATGATCGCCGGGTACATCACACTCGGCTTCTCTTTCAGCGCACTTTACGTTGGAGCGACCGCCCACATCGGTGACCGAGTGCCCCATCATCGCCAGGGGCAGATGCTGGGATTGTACGAATCCTCGCGCGGTCTCGGCGGGTTGTTCGGCCCCGTCATCGCCGGCCTTATCACACCCGTGATCGGCTTCAAGGGCATGTTCTTGGTGATGGCGGGTATCGCGGCGTTGGGGTTCATGGTTATGATGCTTGGTGGTACCGTACTTGGCCAGCGAATCTCGGCTGGCTCCACCCCAGTTGCTGTTGAAGACAAGTCCATCGCGGCTGAGAACACGCCTTCGAACCGCTAGGTTAATGCCTACGGCTGTGTTGCCGTCGCGGATGATTCCCTGAGACCTTTCCGATAGGCGAGCACCAATTCACGATAAGCTGGTCCCTTGGCGAAGCGATCGGTCAATTGAACGCTTCCCAATAGCTCATCGATTGCATGATCCACCAGTTCGTTGGTTTGTGCCGCCGCAGCCTCAGCTGTATCTAGGCCAGCGAGAAACGCGCCAGCAGTTTCGAATGTTAGACCTTCGAATTGCTCGTAATCGATGTTAAATCTACGGTCTCCCGCGCTTTCATAACCCTGCATGGCTGCGCACGCATCCTGCAAATCATGCGGCCTATCATCGGCAGTCGCCGCGTACAGCTTGACGGCAATAAGCAGACAAAGAGGGGCGACTGACACCCGGCATGCGTCGAATGTCATCTCAACCGATCGGCGCACAGCGTCGGGCAATCCGACGGCTTGAATGCGATCGCCATCAGCCAGCTGGATTTCATACGTTGGTGTCCAAGCAGGATCGATGGCCAGGATATCGATCTCGCTCCCATCCGGCATCTTGAAGCGATGTTGAATGCTCGTACTCACCAACCCTGCATTGGCAAGCACTGTGCGAATGGCATCAAGACCGCCTTCGATGGCCACTGCCAGATCAAGATCTCGTGTCGTACGACCCAGATCAACACCATGCAATAGGAACGCCGATGCCCCGATGATGGCGAATGGCAAGCCGGCCTGTTCCAGGATCTCGTTCAACCGGCACAGGTTGTCGACAAACCGTTGGCCGAGTGCGGCTACAGCGTCCATGACAGAAACTCCTGACGCAGACGCAGAGCCGTCTCAGCAAGACGATCGTCGCCACCTGCCATCAGCTCGGCATAGACAAACGCTGGATGAGCCAGCGGCATGCCGTGTGCGATATCCTCCCCCGCCAGATCGGTTGAGAACGTGCGCCGGAGTTCGATGTTACCGGCTTCCGAAGGAGCTAGGCGAAACTGCTTGCGAATGTGAGCGGCATCATCCTTGCTGATGTAGAGATGCAATTCTCCGGCACGCAGGTATCCCGTCAGCACCTCAGCTGCAACCTCGCCTCCAATGACGATAGGTAGCGGTGTCTTGTGCTGCTTCAGTAGGCTTGCGAAATCGCTGGCATAAGGCGACTGGTATCTGCCGATGAAGAGTCTTGGAGCTAATTGTTCTGTGTAGACATCACACCACATCTCCAGGGCCGTAGTCGGTTGGAGCACCATATGTGTGCCCTTCCCCGCCCGGCGGATAAGGCCTTCATCTCGCCAGTGGGTGACAAGCTTCGAGATCATCCCTAGTGAAACACCGGTAGCTCGAACAAGATCACGATACGTTGCCTGAACCTCTGGACCGTGCCTCAGGAATTGGAACAAGACGCGAGCTGCTTGCTCACCGAGCTTCTTGCTCGCTGCCCGAGTTTCTAGTTGTGCAGGTTTGAGCCCGGCGACAAAGAGCAACAATTGCCCAGGCAGCTCGACATAGACATTGCCAGCCATGTCTACGAACCAGATCTTCCGATTTCGCAACTCCTGTGCAAGGGGCTCCGACACTGCAGAAGAAACCAGAAGGAACTTGG
>JAGLYB010000012.1 GCA_023132545.1 Candidatus Bipolaricaulota bacterium | reverse complement strand
CGACATAGATGGCGCCCCAGTTGATGGCTTGTCCGGAAACAACGTAATCCGGTGCAAACGTGTACATCTGCGAGCCATAGTGACCGAAACTGAGCATCTTGTTGTCAGCCGCCACTTGAACAACGGTCGGCGAGTCTTCTGTAAACGCAAAGATATCGCAACCGTCGGCAATGAGTGCCTCAGTGGCTTCTGCCGCCGCCCCCGGGTCAAACCAGGAATACAGCCAGCGCACATGCACTTCGGCGTCAGGGTTGGCCGCCTTAACACCCATGGCATAGGCATTGAGATGTCGTTTGACTTCCGGAATTGGGAATGCGCCCACGTAGGCCACCTTCCCTGTCTTTGTGAGTGCGCCGGCGATGATTCCATTCAGGTAGTAGACCTGATAGAAATCACCCATGAAGGTCATCATATTCGGGGCACGTTTGAATCCCGACGCGTGGCCGAACATAACTTCCGTGTGACGAAGTGCAGCAGTCAACGTTCCGTCCATGAATCCGAAGCTGGTGGTGAACACCACGTCGCAGCCATGCGTGGCAATCAAGTCATCGATAACTGGACCTTCTTCCCCTTCGGAAACGGATTCGACGTACACAGTATCTGCCCAAGGCAATGCATCAACAGCCAACAGGCCTTCGTTGTGGGCATAGGTCCAACCATAGTCGCCAATGGGGCCAACAAAAATGAACCCAACGGTCATCTTGGTTCCCGGCTCGTAGGCCGCAAAGGCAGCGCCCGCGAGCACGAAAACAAGAGCCAGTGCAACAAGTATTGAAAATCGTTTATTCACTCCTACCTCCTTGAAATCTGTGTCTCTCTCGCCGAAATTCCCGAGTAGTACAAGTTTGCCGTGCGAGCATCACCTCCTAGCTAATCTTCTCCGCGGGTGTACGGCAACGTCAGAGCGGATGGCGCACCCATCCGTTTCTGTAGCGTGCCCCGCGACACAACAATCAACACCACGATCGCAAGAAAGTACGGCATCGCCTTGAGTAGCTCCGGCGAAAGCCAAGCCTGCAATCGGAATGACAGAACGAACAAAGCCGCGAAGAAATAGGCTCCGAACATCCCTGATAGTGGATTCCAGAACGCAAAGATGGTCAACGCAATGACGATCCATCCCATTCCCGCCGTCATGCCATCGGTCCATGAAGGACGATAGGCTACAGACAGGTAGGCTCCAGCGATTCCCGCCATCACCCCACCCACCATAACGCACGAATAGCGGATCCTCTCCACGTTGATGCCGAGGGAATCGGCTGTAGCCGGATCTTCTCCCACTGCACGAATGCTGATTCCGATGCGTGTCTTGAATAACACGAACCATAGCAGGATCGCCAAACCAATGCCGATATAGACCAATGGGTTCTGATCTTGAAAGATAGCCGGTCCAAGAACGGGTATTTTTTCCAACAGCGGAATCGAGATCTTATCCAGCGAATGCATAAGCGGGCGTCCTTCGTAGGCTCGCCCTATGACGCCGGACAGGCCGAGACCAAACATGGTCAGTGCCAGCCCGGACACCACTTGATTGGCACGCAGGGTCACGCTGGCAAAGGCGTGAAGCAGAGAGAAGGCGCCGGATACGACACCGGCTGCCAGGACACCGAACCACGGATTCCCCGTTTGACTGGCAACAGCAAACCCGGTCAAGGCGCCGACAATCATCATGCCCTCAACACCTAGATTGAGAACACCCGAGCGTTCGGCATAGATCTCACCCAGCGTGGCCAGCAGCAGTGGCGTTCCATAGGCCAGTGTACGACTCAGTGTGGAGATGACCCAGGATTCCCAGCTCATGCCGCCTCCTTCCTAACTCCAAATCGAATCCGGTATCGAATGAGGATCTCACTGCCGATCAGGAAGAACAGAATGAGTCCGTTGAACACGTTGATCAATTGGAACGGCAATCCGAGCGAGATCTTGATCACATCGCCGCCTCGCATGATGACTCCGAACAAGAGCGATGTCAGAATGACGGCCAGGGGATTCCTACGTGCCAGCCAAGCCACAATGATGGCAGTGTAACCGTAGCTAAGTGCGATACTCCCTGGATTGAGCAGCATGTGATGAATGCCGGCCACCTCGCCCACGCCTGCAACACCGGCCAAGCCCCCCGAAAGCACCATCGCCAGGATAGTGATCTTGGTTTGGCTAATTCCGGAATAGCGGGCGGCAGCAGGGTTTTCTCCCACAACGCGGATCTCAAATCCCACTCGCGTTTTCTTGACGATGAAGAACAACACAACTGCGGCAACCAATCCGATGGCCAGAGTAGGCCAGTGGATACGGGTGCTCGCAATCGTGGGGAGCAGTGCAGCCGTTGGGAATCTGTCTGTGTAGGGAAAACCGCGCTGCGTTGGCCCCTTCCACGGGCCAAGGATGAGCCAGTGCACGACGTAGATGGCCACGTAATTAAGCATGAGCGTCGTGATGACGTCGTTGATCCCCAACTTGGCCTTCAGGATGGCGGGGCCGACGCCCCATAAGGCACCGGCAAGGAATCCTCCAAGGAACATGGCCGGGATGAGCAATGGATCGGGCAGTCCTGAGAAAAGGGCGATTCCAGATGCAGCCACCGCCCCCATCAGGAGCTGTCCTTCGGCTCCGATGTTCCAGAACAGGGCACGGAATGCGACCGTCAATCCAACACCGATCACCAGCAACGGAATCATGCGACGAACGGTTTCAGTCAATCCGAGGCGACTGCCAAATGCTCCCTTGATGATGTCGCCGTAAGCTCGCAGTGCAGAAATACCATAGGCTTGGAAGAACAACCCTACCACAATGAGCGCCAATGCAATGGCGGCCAGCGAGATGGCAAACACGGTCCAGCCTGACGGTGACAGGCGACGTTCAATGTGCATCCAAGAAGGCGCTTTCATCATTTCCTCACCTTTTGCCGATGCGATCCCGCCATCATGAGACCGATCTCCTCCAAGTTGGCCGACTCAGCAGGCACGATCCCCATGATCTGCCCCTCATAAATCACCAGAACGCGATCCGAGAGTTGGAAAACCTCGTCAAGATCTTCGGAAATCAGCAGGATGGCTGCTCCGCGATCCCGCTGTTCCAGCAACACCTGGCGCACTTGCTCGGTGGCGCCCACATCCAGGCCATAGGTGGGATGCGCAGCTACGACAAACTTCGGACATCCGGACAGCTCTCTAGCCAATATCAAACGCTGAATGTTGCCTCCAGACAGGTTCTTGGCTGCCGTGCCGTCGTGCGGTGCCGAGATTTCGTAGTCCTTCATCGCCCTGCAAGCATTTTCATAGGCCGCCTTCTCGTCCAAAATCCACCCCCTACAGAAATCGGACGACCGGTAGCTCTTGAGAATGAGGTTCTCGCGGACACTCATGCTGGGAACGATTCCCATGCGAATGCGTTCAGTTGGGACATGCGCCACTCCGAGGTCAGCGATCTTACGTGCTGAGCAATCGGTTAGATCGTACGCATCCAGGATAGCACTCCCATTCGTGGCTTTTCTCAATCCCGTCAGCACCTCGGACAGTTCATGTTGGCCATTTCCGGAGACGCCGGCCACCCCGAGGATTTCTCCAGCATACAGATCAAAAGACATGCCACGTAACGCCGGCAGCCCGCGATCGTTGTTGGCATGAAGGTTTTCAACTTGCAGGATCTTCTCTCCAAGCTGAGGCGGCTTCTTCTCCACTCGGAAAACGACTTCGCGTCCCACCATCAGCTGTGCCAACTCGGACTTGGACGTCTCGGCAGTATTCACGGTGGCCACTGCCTTGCCCTTGCGCAGGACAGTGACACGATGGCTAACCTCCATCACCTCGTTCAGCTTGTGTGTGATGAGGATGACGGTGAGCCCTGCATTGACCAGCGTGTGAAGGGTGCTGAAAAGAGCATCGACCTCTTGCGGCGTTAAGACACTGGTCGGTTCATCCATGATAAGGATCTCGGCGTCACGGTAGAGGGCCTTCAGGATTTCGACGCGCTGCTGCTGCCCGACAGTCAGTTGCCA
>JAGLYB010000119.1 GCA_023132545.1 Candidatus Bipolaricaulota bacterium | reverse complement strand
TGATACGCCGGCTTGGGGTCGTCCTTGATGCCTACAGCCGGGCGCTTGGCTTCGACGAAGAATCTTCGAACTCCGCCAATACGGAACGAGTAGTCCGGCGCCTTGGTCGCCCTACCGATCTTGATCGCGTCCTCGTGGACAACGTCTTTGTAGGCCTCGGCATAGCCTTGTTTGTTGTCGATGTCCCATCCCAGCGCCTTGAAGAACGGATCGAGGAACTCTCGACGAAGTTGGGTTTCGTTGTACTGGGAGGAGCAATAGACATCTCGGTTCTC
Source organism: Candidatus Bipolaricaulota bacterium (assembly GCA_023132545.1). Lineage (GTDB taxonomy): Bacteria > Bipolaricaulota > Bipolaricaulia > UBA7950 > UBA9294 > SPBW01. The sequence continues at coordinate 2,126 of JAGLYB010000119.1, read as the reverse complement.
TGCGAACCGAGAGACAAGAGCTTGGATCGCTTTGGGTGCGCTCATACGGTTAGTTGATGCCTCCAGTAATACTCGCGAAATAGGCTCGCTTTGTCTTCGTGTCTGCGCATCTCTCAGATAACCAATCCAAGCCTATCCAGCAGAGTCTAGCGATTCATTGATTCATCGACAACGCAAGCCTGCAGAATGCGAGTGCTGGCAGGCTGTTGCACAAACCTCTTCCTCCCTGCGAGATAGAAGCTTTCACCGCCGAGGAATTAAAGGGACACAAACCTTAATTCGCAAGAATCAGAGCTTTACCCCCCCCCCGAGTATGGTAGGATGCATACGTTGGATGCGGGGCATGAACAAAGGGAAGGGGGATGCAAGATGTCTCTGGGAACACGCTACTTGGTGGGGTTGGTTGCGCTGGTCATGATGTTGGGGGTGGGCGCGCGCGCAGCGGATTACCCCGACTGCCGGTGGAATTGTCGCTCTAACGATGTCGCGCTTAAAGGTGTCTACCTCGACGAATCGTCCACATGCACTCCTGGGCAAACGGTGCAGGCGACACTGTATGGCGTCTTTGTCAATGGAACCGGAACCGACCGGCATGATGTCGCGCTGATTGCAGATCTTGTGATTACAACAATCTCAGGGACTGCAACGACGAGGTTGAACGTTACCAATTTGACCTCATTGATTCCCCCGGGAACGAGCGACCTGCCCATTGCTGAGATCAGCTTTCCCTGCGAAGCCAGCATAGAACTGCGCGGTATCATCGTGTCTTGGGACACCAAAACTGGGGGCGATCTCACATGCCCATCGCGAACAGCAAAATGTACTTACACGGCGCAAGTCATCGTTCGCGCCGCACCGCTCGTCGTTGACTTCACCTCAAGTGCCCCTGTCTGTCAAGGAACCTCTGTGAGCTTTGTCAGTAAGACCTCGGGAGGGACACCTCCATATTCGTCATATCTATGGGACTTCGGGGACGGCGTGGGAACCAGCACGAACGTCAATCCCAGCCATACTTATTCTTCGGCTGGGACGTATACCGTGTCGCTCACTGTCGTTGACGAGGAAGACACAAGCACGGCTTCACATAGCGTAGTCATCTACGCGTTGCTGCCGGCGACGGCGTCCAACGGTGGTCCCTACTGCAATGACGATGCCATCGAGTTGTATGCGAGCGGGGGAGCCAATTACGCTTGGGCCGGCCCGTCCGAGTTTACAAGCACGGAACAGAACCCTGTGGTTTCAGGAGGTGCGCCGGGGATCTACACCGTGACTGTTGCCAGTAGTTTCGGTTGCTCGTCGACGGCCTCAACTCAGGTCGTAGTTGACAGTTCGCCGCCCGTGCTGACGATTCCCGCGGATCAAACAGTGGAGTGCGGATTAGATTTCTCGCCATCGACGACGGGGAGCGCTTCCGCCTTGGATGTTACCGGCGCAGCAGTCACGGTCAGTTACTCGGACGTGTTCAGTGCTGACGAATGCGGAGATGGAACCGGCAGTATCGAACGAACGTGGAGCGCGGCGAGTTCTTGCGGAAACACTACGCATGCGATCCAGACAATCACGATCGTCGATACAACGGCGCCGTCGCTCACGATTTCCAGTGCTACATTGGAATGCGATGGTGCGGGAAATGCAGACGATATCGAGGCCTGGCTGCTATCGGCAATCACGACGGACGCGTGCGGCAGCGTCAGTGTTAGCCACGATTACGCTGGCCTTACCGCCACCTGTCCGGGGGTCGGGGAGGCCATTGTGACGTTTGTGGCGGTCGATCTCTGTGGGAACTCCGCGCAGCGGACCAGTACATTGCGTGTGCTGGACACGACTTCTCCTGTGGCTGAAGCAGATTTAGCTACAGTCGAAGCCGGAGCCAGCATTCTGATTGACGTTACCGGCAACGATTCGGATGTCTGTAGTGCGGAGCTGACACTTATCTCGGTTGGACATCCCGTAAGGGGATCTGCCGTGCTTGTTGGAGGAGAAGTTGAGTACACGGCTCCAGCTGCAGCAGGGGTGGACAGCTTTACCTACATCATCGAGGACTGCAGTGGTTTGCGCGGCACGGGACAGGTGACGATCACAGTACTGCCGTCCAACGATGCACCGAGTGCGAATGACGCAGTGGT
>JAGLYB010000118.1 GCA_023132545.1 Candidatus Bipolaricaulota bacterium | reverse complement strand
TATCGTGCTCTTCCCAGAACGAGAGGACCGCGGCCTCGCGTTCACTCGGGTTCCGGACTAGTTTGTCATACCGTTTCATCGCAATCTCCTTGCATCCAACACAGCACTACGTCTCCGAACGACACCCAATCACAAAAGGAAAGAAAACGGGTTTGCCCCTAGCGGGGCTTGGTAATATAGATGAGAAGTGGCTTATACAATGCTTTTCTTACGTTCATCATGAATCACGCGCCATCATAGCTACACGAAAACGTGAAGTCAAGAGCGGAATAGGGCTTCGACCCCTCACTAATCAGCCCGCCGAGAACGTGACACGTGTCCGCCACCTCCGTCGGACCAAGGTTCACTCTTCCCGTCCAGTTCGACCCAGCCAAGCACGGCAGGACGATCTACAATGACCTCATGCTAAAGAAACATTTTCCCAAGTTGGTTCATTGGTTCGCTTTGATTTCCGCCCTTCCCTTCGTTCTGTTCGGTTGTCTTGGACCTTCCGGAGGTCCGGTGGCCGTCTTGTCGAGTGCTGTTGTGTCAGGCTCCGCACCGCTGGATGTCGGTTTCAACTTATCATTCTCCACCCATCTCGAAGGCCGGGCGATTAGCTTCGAGCTCGATTTCGGAGACGGTTCCGTCCCCATTAGCGGAATCGAATTCGGCATCATTCTTCATCACACATACGAAGCTGCAGGGACGTATGAAGCCTCACTCCTTGTCATCGATGACAACGACAAGTCGGACACCGCTTCACTTACCATCACCGTAGACGACAATGGACCTGTGGAAGGCATCGAAGTTGGGAATACGGCACCTGATTTCGACGGGAACACCACAGACGGGGGACAGATCAAGCTGTCCGATTACCGCGGACAAGTGGTGGTGCTCGATTTTTGGGGATCCTGGTGTGAGCCTTGCCAGAACAGCATGCCTCACCTCGACGACCTGGTCACGCAGTATGGCGATCAAGGATTGGTCGCGATCATTGTTTCCACTGATGTGTATGAAGAGGATACCATCGATTTCCTGGCGACTAACGGATTCACGCAGTTCATCAGCGTCTGGGAGCCCGGGGGCAAGCACGGTAACCCTATCGATTTGAAGTATGACGTAACGTTTTACCCGACCACATTCATTCTGGACAGGCAAGGAGTGATTCGCTGGATCAGCATCGGCTATCCGCTCCAGGTGACAGAGGCCATGCTGGAATCTCTCCTGTAGTCTCACGCGGAAGAGGCAAGATCCGGCTCGGCCCGAGCTGCTCGCTTGAGCCACAAGATGACACCGACAGACCCAAGTACGCCAACAAGACTACCGAACGGGAACACCGCGCTCAGTCCGAATATATCGACGACGGCACCGCAAACAACGGGCCCAATCATCTGTCCTGATGCGAATGCCGACCCATGAAGTCCGGCAAGTGTTGCCATCCCATGAGATCTCCCAAGCTCCGTCCGTATGGCAAGGATCGAGGCGCGAGAGAAGGCGGAAAGCATGCCGATGGAGAAGACGACGACCATCACTTCCGCAAAGGAACGGATAAACGGAATGAGCAAGAGTAGTAATGGCGCAGCGAAGCTTCCCAAGATGATCTGAGGGTGTCTCGGCCAACGGTCGGCCAGGAATCCGAATGGGATTTGAAACAGACCGCCGGCGATGAAATACCCCGACATAATGTAGCCCACTTCCGAGGCCGACCATCCCAACACGGACACGGCGAACAACGGATAGAACGTATTGAACCCCTGTCTCCAGAAGCCACGAGTAGCCACATAGGTCAGGATTGCCTTGACCGCATCGTGCTTGGCAATCTGACGTAGCGGAATGATCGATCGCTGTCGTTTGACTTGCGCTCTCTTGGCCTGAACATGATCGACCGGCACGGTTATCGCCACCAATAGGAGCGAGATAGCACTTAGGATTCCCATGGCGGCAAACGCTGCGTGATATGACCACAAGTCCGTGAGCACGCCGCCCAGCAGCGGTCCCAATCCCACACCGATGAACATCGAGGAATAGAACAGGTTCATCATCCGTCCCTCTTTGCCCTCTGGCGTGATATCGCCAACGTAACCTTGCGCAATTGGAGTTACCATGACCGAAGCCGCTCCTTGGATCATGCGAACCAGCGTCAGCTGCCAAACGTTGCCGGCCAAGGAATAGCAGAGCGACACCAATGCGAAGATTCCCAATCCCGCAAGAAGAAAACGCTTCCGTCCGATTCGGTCGGACAATCGCCCGACAAACGGTCCCAACAGACCCCGGGATAGCGAGAACGCGCCCATGACCATGCCGATCATCAGCCCGCTGGCAGAGAATGTCTCGACATAGAGCGGAAGGATGGGAGCGATAATGCCGATTCCGAGCATGGCCACGGCAACTGCGAAGAACAAGCTAGCGAACGTTTTCCACATTCAAATCCCCCCAGCCAACATCACCTTACCTCGTCAGGGGAGAACAGTCCACGAGCTTCTAGTGGAATCGCCCTCGAACAGTAAAGGTTGTCCCACGAAGCTAAAGAACGCCGAGGCAAGGGCTATGCGGTCACTTCCCACTTCGTGTCACCCTGCCATACACGCTCGCTCGTGACATTGTGGTCACCGAGCACGGCGTCTATGATCTGCCCATCTCACACGACGAGGTCGATCATGAAGAGCACCTTCGCAAACATCGTATCGAGCTTGCCCGCGGACTATGCCGACCTCCGATTCGAAGAGAATCGCAAGATCCGCATCGCCTATGAGGGCAAGGAACTCACTCAAGTCGCGGCTACTCTCACTTCGGGCGGACACGTGCGCGCCTATGCCAACGGCGGTAAGGCAATCGCATCCTTCTCTGATCCAGGACGTGCCAGCCCCATTGCCGAGGCCACTTGTTCTTCTGCGACCCTCGTCGGCAACAGCCGTGAGAAGAACATCAGGATGGCTGCAGCTCCCGTCATCACCGAGAACTTTCTCATCTCACCCATTCGCGATCCTCGCAAGGTTTCGCTTAAGGAAAAACTGGATCTCACCGCCCATTACAACGAGATCGTTCTGCGGAATCCCAACGTCATTACAACTCAGACCATGTATGACGAATTCACGTCACGCCGCACCTTTGTGAACTCGGACGGCTCCATCATCGAGTATGAACTCGTCAATGTGGGCATATTCGGCATGATCGTGACCAAGAAGGGCGACGTGATTCAACGCGTGCGCTTCGCCTTCGGTGGCAACACCGACTTCACACCGCTGCTGGACCGCGAAGAGGACCTTCGGAAACAGATTGCCAAGGCCTGCGAGCTTCTGGATGCCGAACCCGCCAAGGCGGGAGTGTATCCGGTGGTGCTGGATCCTTCGGAGTCAGGCGTATTCATCCACGAGGCCTTCGGCCATCTCTCTGAAGCTGATGGCCTGCAGAACAACCCATCGTTCCGCGCCAAACTGCAACTGGGCACGACACTGGGCAAGCCGATTATCAACGTCACCGACGACGCTACACTTCCCGACTTGCCGGGAAGCTTCGAAATCGATGACGAAGGCGTGCGGGGCACGAGAACGCCGCTTATTACCAAAGGCGTGCTTTCCGGCCGTATGCATTCGCGGGAAACGGCCGCCGAATTCGACGAGCCGTTGTCCGGAAACATGCGTGCCGTTGATGTGCAATTCACTCCGATCGTGCGCATGTCCAACATTCTCATCGAGGCGGGCGAGTCAACGTTCGACGAAATGGTCTCGTCCATCGACAACGGCTATTACCTTGTCGGTGCCAAGGGCGGCCAAACTTCGGGCGACCAATTTACGTTCGGTGCCCAATGGGGCTACCGAATCGTGGATGGCAAGCTGGGGAACATGGTTCGCGATATCAACATGTCCGGCGAGCTGTTCTCCACGCTCCAAGCCACTTCCATGATCGGAAACGACGTGAAATTCGGAGAACGTGGCGGATGCGGCAAGGGCGGAGGCGGTCCCATGCAGGTAAACCGCAAGTCCGGCAAGGGATCGCCACACATCAAAATCGACGCAGTCACGATTGGAGGCATTTAATGCACCCCCTCATCGAGAACGCCAAACGTACTGTGGATCAAGCGGAGCTGTATTGGAACCGCGCCCATTCAATCGCAGTCCGGTACGAGAACTACCAATTGCAGCAGGTCACGGAAAACGACGTCTCCGAAGCCTCGCTACGTGTGATCAAGGGCGGCAAGATCGGATCAGCCTATGCCGTGTTCCCGGATCAAGAAGGGTTCCTGGATAACGCGATCGCCGGAGCGGAATATGGCGATCCGGTTCAATACTCGTTCGCGGGATCAACCGACTACCCGGATCTGGCCGGCTATGACGAAGCCGCCGCGCAGTTGCAGTCCGCCGATTTGATCGAGCTGTGCGAGAGGATTAAATCGAAGCTGCAGAAGCAGTTGCCCGACGTTGCTTTGGGGATCGGTGCCGACCGCGAAGAGTCGGAATTGTCCATCCAAACTACCAACGGCGCCGAAGCCGGAGCCAAATCAACCAGCATCGGTTACTACTTCGGCGCTCCCTTCCAAGGAGCCGGAGTCGGCGTGTTCAAGTTCGAGTCAGGCATCGCACCTCCCATTGTCAGCGACGAACTGTTGGACGAATTCGTGACGTGGTACAACTGGGGTAATCGCACCTCTACGCCATCAACTGGGCGGCTACCCGTCATTCTCGTCCCTCAAGCAGCATTCCTGATGATGATGCCACTGTTGGCAGGAGTCAGCGGCGAGGCAGTCTGGAAGAAGACATCTCCATTGGCTCAGAGACTCGGGGAGCAAATCCTCTCCAAGAAACTGACCATTCACGACAATCCGCTATTGGCCGGAAGTACTGACGCCCGCGCATTCGATGACGAGGGTGTACCTTGTACCAAGCGCGTCATCATTGAGAACGGCGTATTGAAGGATTTCCTCTTCGATCAGCGCGTGGGGGCAGCGATGGATCGCCCCTCGACGGGTAATGGATTCAAACGCACGATGTTCGGCAGCGGAAACGAAACTGCCGTCAATCCGTGGTTTGGCTGCCCAACAATCGAACCGGGAAACACATCGTGGCGCGATCTGGTGAAGGGCATCAAGGAAGGATTGCTGATCACCGGGGGCATGGGATTCCATTCCGGCAACTATCCGCAAGGCCAGTTCGCTGTCCAAGCTGTGGGATTCCACATCCTCAATGGCTCGATCGTGGGCCGTCTCGATAAAACGATGATCTCGGGCAATATCTATAAGGATTGCCAGAAGATCGCCGCAGTCAGTAGCGAGACAGGTCCCTGTAGCGGATTTCTCCCGCTGGGAGAGGCGCCCTACGTCTTGATCGATTCACTCCAGGTCGCTGGGAAATAACTGGATTGGACGCTGCTGTAACCCGCTTGCGCG
>JAGLYB010000117.1 GCA_023132545.1 Candidatus Bipolaricaulota bacterium | reverse complement strand
ATGGCGGGAATCTCCAGCTTGCGGGCGAAGTTGATGGCTCGTCGTGCATCAAGAAGTGCGACTTCTTGAGGCGTTGTCACCACGATAGCCAATTGCGGGGCCACTTGCTGAGCGATGGTGAGGGCCTCGTCGCCCGTTCCGGGAGGAAGATCCATGATCAGCGTGTCCATGTCGCCCCACTCGGTATCGTTCAGCAGCTGCTCTAGTGCCTTGGATCGAAGAGGACCTCGCCAGATAACGGCGGCATCAGCCGGCAACAGCGAGGCGAGAGACACCACCTTGATGCCATGGCGTTCATGCGGAAGCAGTTTTTCGTCCTTGGCTTGGGGATGCTCGTTAATCCCCATCATCTGCAGCACATTGGGGCCGGTGATGTCGGCATCAAGAAGGCCCACCTTGAAGGATCGCTGACCGAACATGCAGGCCAGATTGACAGCGACCGTTGTCTTGCCAACGCCGCCCTTGCCACTGAATATAACAATGCGATTGGATACCGAATCAGAGATCACTGACTTGCCTCCATAAAGTTCTCGAAGACGTCGCGCATGGCTGCACCGGCAGGACTTTCTTCATCCTCTACGACGCTCCGCCCCTCTAGCAGACGATCGGTCACGGCTCGGTCGTAAGGAATTCGTCCGAGAACGGGCAACCCTTTGTCCGAAGCGAATCCCTCAAGACGTTCAGCTAAATCGGTGCTTAAGTCTGCCTTGTTGATCACCAGGTACGAAGGGATTCGGAAATGGTTGACCACGCCGAGGATCCTTTCCAAGTCGTGCATCCCGGAAAGCGTTGGCTCGGTGACCAGAATGACGGCATCGACACCGCTCACCGATGCAATCACCGGGCAGCCGATGCCTGGAGAGCCGTCCACGATTGCCCATTCAGCGTTCATAGACTGCACGAGGGGTTCCATGTTCCGCTTGACCTGCATCACCAGTTTCCCGGACGTTTCTTCACCTGGAAGAAGCTCAGCACTTGCCAGCGGTCCCCACTTTGTCTCTGCATTGAACCATCGTCCAGAGATGCGTGGTTCGAGCGTGATAGCGTTCGTGGGACAGGCGGTGACGCAAGCCCCGCAACCTTCGCAGAGATAGGGATCGATCTCGAAATCCTCGCTTACGGCATTGAACCGGCAGACTTCGCGACAGCGGCCACACTGCGTGCAAAGGGAAGCGTCTCGAATAGCTTCCTTCGATCCTACGAAATCTCCTTCCTCGACAACTTTCGGATCCAGCAGGAGGTGAAGGTTGGCGGCATCGACATCGCAGTCAGCCAATACCGTGTTCTTGGCAAGGACAGCGAATGCGGCGGCAAGCGATGTCTTTCCTGTTCCTCCCTTGCCTGAGAGGAAAAGAACCTGTCTCATCGTGCCACCTCCTTGAGCTGTTCAGCCAATTTGATGAACCGCTTTCGCCATGACGGGACTGCATCAACCAGCGGTGTCCCCACGGCATAGGTTTCAGCGATTGCGCGGTCGAACGGTATCGTCAGGACAATGGGGATGTTCTCTTCATCGCAATACCTCTCGACTTGATCATTCCCAATGCCTGCGCGGTTGATCACCACAGCAGTTGGTACATCCAGCGTACGCGCTACTTCGACGGCTGCCTTCAGATCGTGCAATCCGAATGGCGTCGGCTCAGTCACCAGCAGCGCTACATCCGCTTCATGCAGTGCAGCGATTGTCGGACAACCTGTTCCTGGAGGGGCATCGAGAATGGCCAATCGTGAGCTGTCGATCTCGCGTTTCAAGGCATGAATGATGGGTGTGGCCATTGTCTCTCCGACGTTCAGAAGCCCACGGGCAAAAGGAAATCCCCGGGTAGTTCCCGTCTCCACCACACCGAGCTGGTGCGGTATCTCGCTGATGGCACCGGTGGGACAGACCAATCCACAACGTCCACAACCGTGGCAGAGCGAATCATAAAGCATGACGTTACCGCCCATGAGTGCCAGCGCATTGAATTCGCAAGCCTCCACACACGCGCCACATCGAGTGCACTTGTCGGAGTCAACCTGCGGGAGGAGCTTGTCTACAGAGCGTGTCGTGTCGAACTGAGGCTTGAGGAAAATGTGCGCGTTCGGCTCCTCCACATCACAATCGAGAAACTGGATCGACTCCTTCCCACAGAGGGATAGGGCCAAGTTGACGGCCACGGTTGTCTTACCCGTTCCACCTTTACCGCTAGCTATGGCGATTCTCATGTCTAGTGTTTTGCGGCATTGTGGAACGTGTGTTGTTGGCAGGCGTCTGCATCCGAAGCACGCGTCAGGTTCCCCGCTTTCCACGCGTTGATCGCTTCTCCTGCAGTTCCCTCGACTCCAACGCAGACTTCGATTCCCTTTTCACCGAAAATGCCAAGGGCGCGGCGACCTGCGCCTCTGCAGAGCAGTATGTCGATCCCTAATTTGGACAGGATGTCGGCAGGCAAGCCACTGCCACCTGCGTGTTCTGAAGTATTGTCGATGACGTTCACGCTCTGTGTTTCCGTATCGAAAATTGTGTAGCTTGGAACGCGGCCAAAGTGCTCTCCCACTGCGTCATCGAGTCCTCCGCGCCCGGCTGTAGGCACACAGACCTTGGTCATCGTCCTCCTCCATGTCCTTGGCTTGTTGGGCCATTAACGGTTTGCAGCGTTCCGGCTTCGTAGGCAGCCAACGTGTCCCGCGCGGAACCTTTAGCTCCGATATGTATTTGGATTCCAGCGGCAGTTAGACCCTGGAATGCATTGGGTCCCACATTCCCTGTGAGTACAGCGCCAACACCCTTGTCCACCATCATTTGCGCGGCCTGCACGCCGGCTCCATGGGCACCGGGCACGTTCTCAATGGCCTCTACTTCGAGCGTTTCCGAATCGACCAGCAGAAAATACCGTGCGCGTCCGAAGACAGCATCGATTTGTGCGTCTAGATCTGTTCCAGTAGTCGTTATACAGATTTTCACGTTTGCATCCTTTCCAGCTCCCTGACGAGTGTTACGGATCGAGATTTCGTGGTACAGCTACTGATCCAGCTCACTGATTCGGCGCTGGATCTGTTCCAGTTCACCCTGGATGTACTGAGCCTGCTGCTTAAGACCGGTCAATTCTTGTTCCTCGGTTATCGGAGGAGCAAAAGGTACCGCTCCAGCCATTCCCATATTTTGGTAGCCACCGAAAGCTCCTCGCCCCATTCCTGGACCTCCGCGTCCACGGCCAAACGCGCCGAAGGGGCGACCGAAGCCACTTGCGAAGCCTCTTCCCATGAATGCGTTCCCTACAGGCATTGCGCAGTAACCGCGTCCGCCGCCTGTCATTGGGCCTGCTCCTCGTGGTCCTGTTCCATTGTATCCTGGCATCGTATAGCTCCTTTCGCCCTCCTTGCGAACTCGCATGAATGTGAGTCCTTAGGAGTTGCACTGACTATTATGAGCATATGCACATAAAAGTCAAACCGAGCGTTGCCTTGCCTATTTGCACTCAAGTCACGTCAACCCTATACTGCAACTGCTATGCCACGAAACAAGAAGGTGCGATACTGTCGCGGAATCGATGGATACAACCTTTACAAGCCTTCAGGGATTCCGTTGTCTCAAATGGAAATCATCGAGCTCGGACTTGATGAGCTTGAAGCGATGCGCCTCTGTGATTCTGACGGAATGCAACAAGAGGAGGCTGCCGATACTATGGGCGTTTCACGAGGCACAATTCAGCGCCTACTGGAGTCAGGCCGTCGCAAGACGCTCGATGCCCTTGTGAATGGGCAGGCACTGTCCTTCGCAGATGCTGACCATGTGTGCATACGACCAATAAACAAAGTGGGGCGAGGCCAGAGTGGCCGAGGGGCCGGCTACGGCCGCAGGCGGCACGGCGAAGGTCCGTTGTCTCCATAATTGGGTCCCTGGCATAGCTTTACCGAGTTCGCGGTTTGAGATCGTAATCGTGATCTCCGAAATATTCCCGGTTTTCTTTCACGCAGAAACAAAGAAGGGATCCCCGAAGGGGACCCCTTCTTGCAAGCAGCAACCATCTTCTGACTGTTGCCATGTGGCTTTCACATTCTAAATCTTGAAACTTTGTTAGTTTTTTGGCTCTTCGCGATCCAGATACTGCAAGATCGCTTCGACAACAAGATAGTTGACCGAACGGTCTCGCTTCTCACCAAGCTTGATCAGTCGCTCTACAGGCTTCTTAGTGATCTTGCTCTGAGGAACATAGATGGACATTTTGTCCAGCAGCTCTTTCTTTGCCATAGGAATCCCCCCCCTTCTTGCGTTGGCGTTATGTTCTACAACCTATTATTCATCATTAAACAACACTTTTGGACATCGTTCAATCTCACGGAGCGTTCAACATCGGGAAATAGTGAGGCTTCAGAATCCTTAAAGTCTGACACAAACAGAGTTTGACTCGACTTAATTCCGGAGGCTGAAATGAAGAGATAGTTCGAGAGGAGATTGGTGAATCATGAGAAAGATGAGCATATGCCTCATGGGGAGTTGCATTACTCGTTATAGAGGTCTCTGCAGAATGTAGCCGCTGTTCGCTAATGAAGGTAGGCAGTGATGGCTTTTTGCAGTTACATCATTGGCGCAAACAGCCCTGTGTATTGACGCAATGTTGAGCAAGCCTTATTGTAAGGCTGACTGACAGCTTGACGAATAATGAACGATCCGATTCTTCAATCCGATCACAGTGCGACAGGTTTCCGAAAGGAGAACGTATGGGTAACATCAGTGAACTAGAGGTCCGAATGCGACCGTCGGCAATGGACATGCCGGTTTATCCCCCGAAGGCGATCACGCTGGCCAGTGGGGAGACAATGGTTGTCCGACAGGTTGCTCGCGACGAGGTTCCAATACTGCTCGAGGTGCTCTACCCGTTGCTCTGGGTGGAGCGCGATTTCTACGACATTGTGGCTGCACGTCTGTTCGGAGAACTCCTCGCCTACAAACGCTATCGCGCAAAAGATGAGTACGTCCTTGTTGGTCTCATCGACGGGGTGCTGGCGGGTATGGTCAACGGACGCCTTGTCGATGAGAAGACGGGAATGAGCTATCACACACTGACTATCCGGCGTGGTCTGCGAGTAGGCTCTCACCTGTTTGCCGCCAAGATGGAGTACCACATCGAGCATTGCCGCCAAGATGACGTGCTCATTGTGGCCGAGAGCCCGATCGGCTTCCGCCGCTGGATGATCGAATACCCGCTTGAGAAGAGGTTTGAAGTGCAACATGAACTGGGCGGTGTTCCCTCATGGGTGCTACCCAAGGATGTCTATTATGCCGCCAAGCCCCGTCTTGTATCCGGCCATCGTCCGGTCTCGGATGAACTGATGAAGTCGGCTGCGACCATTGTTCTGCCGGAAGAAGAGATCGTCGTGCGCCAGGTTGCCGGTGAGAAGGAGGAACAGCAATGAACCCTGTCTATATCGCCGGCGCGGGCATGACCCGATTTGGACGCTCCGAATGGTCACTCATGCAGCTAGCAAGTGTGGCATCGTTGGCGGCGTTGCATCACGCCAACCTAGGAGATATTCCCGTGGACGGCGTAGTTGTTGCCAACATGGGAGCGGCTCGCATGAATCGCCAAACGGCCCTCGGAAGCGCTCTGGTCGATCAGCTGGCATTGTATCCCGCTGCTGCCGAATCGGTGGAGAATGGACCGGCATCCGGCGCATCAGCATTCAAGGTCGGCGTCCAAGCCATTGCCTCAGGAATGGCTGATGTCGTCCTTATCACCGGAGTTGAACGCATGCGTGTGGTCAACGGCCTGGAAGGAACAGATTTCGTGTCCAGTCTTTCGCACCCTGAAGCCGAGTACATCTATGGTGTGACGTTGCCGGCCCTTGCCGGCATGTTCGCCCGGCTGTTCATGGATAAGTTCGGCGTGGAGCGCAAGCACTTGGCCATGGTAGCCATCAAGAACCACGCGAACGCCGCCAAGAACCCATACGCGCACATCCAGCAAACGGTAACCATGGAGGGAATCCTCACACTCCCGGAAGCGGCGGTGAACAATCCGCCTATCGCTGAGCCGCTTCACATGTTCGACTGCTGTCCGGTATCCGACGGAGGCGCCTCGCTGGTATTGGTCTCAGAAACCGTGGCCGCCAAGATTGGAGGGCCAAAAGTGAGGGTTGCCGGCATCGGACAAGCTACGGACACTCATACTGTACATGAGCGCGAGGACCCGACGGATCTGAAATCCGTTCGCATAGCAGCGGGGATCGCCTTTGATCGCGCAGGCCTAACGCCTCAAGACGTTGATGTGGCCGAATTGCACGATGCGTTCACGATTCTGGAGATTGCCGAATCCGAAGCCTCCGGCTTCTTCCCGCGAGGTGAAGGGCACAAGGCACTCGAGCGCGGGGAAACCCAGCTCGATGGAACCCTGCCCATCAACCCTTCCGGCGGACTTAAGGCCAAGGGGCATCCTGTTGGAGCGACTGGTGTGGCGCAGTTGGTCGAGCTCACGTGGCAGCTGCGTGGTGAATGTGATGCTCGGCAAGTGAAAGACGCCAAGGTCGCCTATGCCTGCAACTTCGGCGGATTCGGGAACAACGTCGTAGCCAGCGTTCTGCAGAGGGAGGCATAATGAGCGACAACGTCTATGGTATGAAGTGCAATTCCTGCGGCACGGTGAGCTATCCCAAACATGCGGTGTGTCCCAATTGTCGCAATGAGACGTTCATAGATGTCGTCATCGGGGGCGAGGGGAAGGTATTGACCTTCACAGATGTCTATGCCTTGGCCATCGAATACGAGACTCGTTATCTGCGATTGGCCATTGTCGAATTGGACGACGGGATTCGTGTAACCGGGCAACTGCTAGATGGTGAGCCGAAATTGGGGATGCGTGTGAAGACGGTTCTCGGAACGGTTCGACAGAGCGGAGAGACGGCCATCCAAGGGCTCCAATTCGTTTCAGCCTAGAGCTTTAGCAACTATTGATCGGGTGTCGGGAATCGAATTCCGGCACCCGATTTGCTTTCCTTGGCTTGATCAGTAGGATGCGAGGGCCGCATTTCGCAATGACGAAAGAAGGTACTCTATGTCTTATGACGTTGCCATTATCGGCGCCGGCTCTGCCGGCCTGTTTGCTGCCTTAGAATTGGCGAGCACGGATCTTCGCGTTGTCATCATCGAAGGAGGCATGTCGCCCAAGAAGCGAACCAGCATTACATCCGGTGTCGGCGGTGGCGGAACCTTTTCTGACGGGAAGCTGAACCTGAGTTCCAAGATCGGCGGGAATCCCCAAGCAATCGGATGTTCTTCCAGCGAGCTGGATGCATTGATCGAGCAAGTTGACGCCGAGTTCACGCGTTGCGGCGCTCCGGCCCGATATTCGGGTGAGAATGCAGATGCGCTCGCCCAGCTTAAGCAATCGGCGTCTCAGGCCGGCATCGAGTTCATCGCCGCACGGCAGCGGCACATCGGTACGGTGACCATTCGAGAAGTCATCGATACCCTGTATCACGATTTGCTGGACAAGGGCATCGAGTTCCGGTTGGAAACCAAAGTTCATACCATTGCGAATGAGGATTTGGGATTCCGGCTGGATACATCCAACGGTTCGGTTCACGCCAAGTTTGTGATTGCCGCCCCCGGACGCGTAGGCGCCTATTGGTTGAGGGAGCAGGCGAGAGATCTTGGAATTGGTCCCGCATTCGGGCCGCTGGATATTGGCGTGCGCGTTGAGTTCCCGGCCGAGTTGTACCAGTCGATCGAACGCGTGATGTACGATGCCAAGCTTCGGGTGCGCACGACCACCTACGATGACATGGTGCGCACGTTCTGCACCAATCCGCGCGGATTTGTGGTGCGCGAAGATCACGAAGAATTCGTGCTGGTGAATGGACATGCCGAGAACAAACGCAAGTCGGACAACACGAATTTCGCCTTGCTCGTGCATATGGAGTTGACAAATCCGGTTGAGGACACGACGCAGTACGGTCGTGCGGTGGCTCAATTGGCATCGACTATCGGCGGAGGGCACCCCATCCTGCAGCGACTGAAAGACCTGCAGCAAGGTCGTCGCTCGACAATGGATCGAATACGGAGATTGCCCATTCGTCCGACACTGGAGCAGGTGACGCCGGGTGATATCTCCATGGCTCTACCGCAGCGGATCGTTGTTGATCTTCTTGAAGCCATCGAGCGACTGGACCGGGTTATCCCCGGATTGGCGGCCGACAGCACACTGATCTATGCTCCGGAGATCAAGTTCTATGACACGCGCTATGCAATACAAGACGGCATGGAAACGAAACTCCCCGGCTTCTATGTGGCAGGAGATGCGTCCGGTCATTCTCGCGGCATCGTGTTCTCGGCTGTGACCG
>JAGLYB010000116.1 GCA_023132545.1 Candidatus Bipolaricaulota bacterium | reverse complement strand
GATTCGAATCTTTACATGCTCCAATGACGGGGGGAAGATCCGTCGGCGATGGAAGGTAATCCACCACGGCATCAAGCAACCGGCGCACGCCTTTGTTCTTGAATGCCGCGCCACAAAGCACGGGAATGAAACGCCCGTCGATCGTGGCCTTGCGAATGGCGCGAACGATTTCGGCTCGATCGGGAACCACGCCTTCGATGAACTTCTCCATGAGATGATCGTCTTGCTCCGAGATCATCTCGATCATTCGCTCTTCTGCCGCACGAACAACGTCCATCATGTCTTCGGGGACGTCTTCTTCCCGGATGGTGGCTCCACCGGCTGGGTCGTCGTCGTAGTAGATAGCCTTCATGTCAACCAGATCGATGACGCCTTGGAACTTACCTTCTGCTCCGATGGGAATCACGACAGGAACGGCGTTGGCACCCAACTCAGCTCGTATCTCTTCAACAACTCGTTCGAAATCAGCGCCCGTACGATCCATCTTGTTGACGAAGGCAATGCGGGGGACGCGATATTTCTCAGCCTGGCGCCACACGGTCTCCGCTTGCGGCTGTACTCCTCCGACAGCGCAGAACAAGGCGATCGTGCCGTCGAGAACACGCAGACTGCGTTCCACTTCAGCTGTGAAGTCAACATGACCGGGCGTATCGATAATGTTGATGCGATGATCTCGCCAATAGGCGGTCGTAGCCGCCGACGTAATCGTGATGCCGCGTTCCTGCTCCTGAATCATCCAATCCATGACAGCTTCGCCATCATGCACCTCACCTAGCTTATGTCTCTTGCCGGTAAAGAAAAGTATGCGTTCGGTGACAGTCGTCTTCCCTGCATCGATATGAGCCATCACGCCGACATTGCGGACACGCTCAATGGGGGTTACCTTGGTCATGGTCTAGCTCCTTCGCGTACCGTCCAATTCCTTCCATGTATGACGGGTACGCCTCCACAAAAGCAAATCCACCTCGCTTCATCAGCGAGGTTTCAGTTCGCAAACTCGTTCTAGGAATTAGAACCGGATAGCCATTGCGGAAACCTTAAGGGCGAAGGGTACGACAGTTCGAGGACCGTGTCAATCGCGATTACTCAGCTGAGGTAGGCCAGGGGACGACACCGATTTCCAGCGGATAATCGGACCACGCACGCCTGAGAATGGCGTCCGTCGTCATCCAGTCCTGATCACCATAGTACGTCGTGATCAACATCGTCAGATGCTTGGTGGCCAGCAGTCCGGGATCCGTATTTGGAAGCTGCGCAGTATTCCAGACACCGCTTGCACCGATCAGATGAGGATCTCCCAACGGAACAGATTCCTCGCATCCTTCGAGGCAAGCGAGGCATAGTCTGATGTCCGTATCCAATGCGTCTGCATAGAAGACCGTGAAGTCTTCGTCCGTGAAGGGAATGTCGGTATCGATATCGTGAATACGAAGTACACTGCCGGGCTCGCCGGTCACAAGTTCCCAGGTGATCGGCCCCAATGTCAGGTGATCAGAATGACCGTCGATGGTCACGCCGTCGAGATTAAGATCGTTGTGATAGGTCATACCGATGGCAGCCAGGGTATGATCCACATAGAAAGTTCCCACTGCCGGTCGGGGGTGAACGCGAAGATAGATGGTCGAATCCTCTCGTGTTTCGTAGTAAATCTTGTCCACCTGAACTAGTGGTCCACTGTTGGCTCCTAGGTAGGATCGAATGGCACGCACCGGTCCTGAGATATTGGCAATGAAGCAGCCTTCTTGAGCATTGAACGTTCCGATGTGGCGAAGACAGGCTCCTGGAGCCATCCAGTAGTCCTCCCTTTCAACCAGGTTAGGACCTCCAGACAACGAAAGGCTGTCACAGGTCCAACGATAGGACCAATGCCGCTCATACATAGACGTTCGAATCATCGAGTCTTCCGGATTCAGTTGTTCGCCGAAATCGTCGTTCAGGAGGCCGGTCGCCATATCCATCCCTGCAGTGTTGTAGGTAGTTTTATACTCCCCGGAGAGCGGATTGAAATCATATTCGACATACGACATCCCGGTCGAAGGATCGAGTGACCCGTCCTGCAGAAAAAGGTACATATAGCTCACTTGATCCGTCAGCGGATCGGCTAGTTCCAGCTCAATACCACTTCCCTCGCGAACGGATGACGGTCCTTCGTCTGTTGGTGCTCGATTCCCGGCATCGTGGGCCATAAAGACGATTTCGTCATTTACGTCGAGCGTCGGGTCGGAGTCAGGGCCCGTGAATGTGTTCGGATCGCAGTACACAATTCCATGGATGCCGGTTCCGTAGACGGCAGTAATCGGATTTTCACTCGCGGAGGGTCCATAGATCTGTATGTATTCTCGCTGGTCTCGTTCGTCGACTTGCACTGGTATCTGCGTCCAGCCGTCATGATATGAGAAGGCAACGACGTCGTTGGGAGAAACGTTCTCCCAAGGCAGCAGTTCACCCGTCAACACAATGGGAACCCCTTCTCGTATGCCAGAGATAGGAGAAGCAGCCACACCCACGGCTCCGGAAATTGCCAGCATTATCAACCACAATCCGCACAATCGAATAAGAGAACGTTTCATGCCGACAGTCTACTTGATGTCACTGCTTCCTGGTAATGACTACACATATCGAACGACTTCCCTTATCGGCTTTCGGGGTAGGCGGGCGGGAGTTGGACAGACTCAGAGTGCCGGATCATACTCTCCGTTATGAGTGCCGAGAGCCTGCGAACCGATTATGGCCTACCTTCCAACTTCCATGTTCTCGTTGCTGGCGAAGCGTTGATCGATTTTGTTTCCGTCGGAAGCGATCCAGATGTGTATCGCGCCATGTCGGGAGGATCGCCCTTCAATGTCGCTATCGGTTTGGCGCGACTGAACGTTCCCACCGGCTTCTTGGGCAAGCTGTCCACTGATCCATTCGGACAACAGCTCCGCACAACCCTGCAGGCAAATGGCGTAGCTCAGAACTACGTGCGAGACGATGATGGACCTTCCACTCTTGCGATAATTAGGTCCCAACCGGGATGTGAGCCGCAGTTCTCGTTCTATGGACGCGATGCAGCTGATCAGCAGTTGTTGCCTGAGGACCTACCCGAGCACATGCCGGACTCCGTTCAGGCCATTCACTTCGGCTCGTACTCGATGGCTTGTCAGCCCATCGGGGGCACATTGACCGGCTTGGTGCAGCGGGAACATGGCCATCGACTCATCAGCTTCGATCCCAATGTGCGGCCCACCCTTATCCCTGACTTGGAAGCATACAAAGCGCAGATGGAAGGGTGGGTGCAACTTAGCCATATCGTAAAGCTTAGTCAGGCCGACTTGGAGATTCTCTATCCAGGGAATCAGCCCTCTGAGATTGCCAAGCGTTGGCTGGCCATGGGACCGAAACTCGTCGTGATCACGCGAGGCAAGGACGGAGCCACTGGATTCACAACGGAGAGCACAGTGAGCGTTCCATCGTCGAGGATCCAACTCGTCGATTCGATCGGCGCAGGGGACGCCTTCATGTCCGGACTGCTGGCGTGGCTCTTTGATCACCACCGACTTTCTCTCGATACCTTCGCCCCATTGGAAGACATCGAGATCCACAGCGCACTTCAATTCGCCGATCAAGTTGCCGCCGTCGCCTGCGCGCGGCAGGGAGCAGATCCGCCACTTCGCTCGCACCTGGTCCTGTAACAAGTCTTCGCTGCAGCGTCGCTTCACCTTGCGTTACGCAATTGCGACGATAGAATACGCACCGCTCTTCGATACTTTCCCGTTTCTTAAGAGGTTCGTAATTATGTCCCTTCGATGTGGATTAATCGGTCGCCCGCAATGTGGCAAAACAACGGTGTTCAACGCCGTAACAGCAGCACATGCATCCATGTTTGATGCCGCGGAAGCCCATCGTGCTACAGTCGCCATTCCCGATCAACGCGTCCAGAAATTGGTAGATCTCTACTCACCTGCCAAGATCTCCCCATCCACCATGGATGTTGTCGACATCCCTGGTCTGGAGGAAGGAGCGACTACCGAAGGCGGCCGTGGATCCAAACTACTGACCCACATCAAGGAAGCCGATGTGTTGATTCACGTGGTTCGCTGCTTCGAAAATGGGCATGGTTCCGTTGATGCCATCCATGATGCTGAGCTAGTCGATCTTGAACTCATGGCTGCCGATTCTCAGACCTTGACGAGAAAACTCGAACGCATATCCAAACGCGCAAGAACCGGGGATAAGTTCGCTATTCAGGAAACCGAGAATTGCCAACGCGTGCTTGATCGACTGCACGACGGCATTCCCGCTCGCAGACAAGGCTTAACAGACGCTGAGCGAGCATCGGTGTTCGAATGCACGTTGATGTCCCTCAAGCCCGTACTCTATGTAGCCAATGTGGCCGGCCCCGAGGACATGAATTCCGATGCAGTGAAGGCGCTCCGCACCTACGGCGCAGACGAAGGCAGCGAAATGGTCTCGATCTGTGGACGAGATGAGGCTGATATTAGCGAGTTGCCCGAGGAAGATCGCGCCGAGTTCTTGTCGGAACTCGGATTGCACGAGCTATCCGTCGAGCGGCTCATTCACGCCGCCTACAGCGAATTGGGATTGGTCGACTTCTTTACCGCCGGCGACACGGAAGTTCATGTCTGGACTTGCTGCAGGGGCAGCAAGGCACCGATCGCCGCCGGCAAAATCCACACAGATATGGAGAGTGGATTCATTCGCATGGAAGTCATCGCCTACGATGATTTGATCGAGCACGGCTCCGAAGAAGCCGTTGCCAAAGCCGGGAAACTTAGATTGGAAGGCAAGGAATATGAGATTCGCGACGGAGACATCGTCGTCATTCGGTTTTCCCCTTCGCGCTAATTCAGCAATCCATCGCCCGATAGCAACTCAGTGATGATGAGCGGTTCGCCCTTCTCAGGGGATCGGATTAAGGATAGAACCCCTTTCGGACATTTGCTGACACAGACGCCACATCCCATGCACACAGCTTCATCGATCTGAACAAGGCCATCTTCGATGGAAAGGGCATCAAACGGACATGCCTCCGCACACAGCCCACACCCAACGCAGGTCTCAGACGTGTGATGCACCACGAAGCCTGAAGATGCCAGCATCGGCGTGCCGTTTCGAGTGGCTTGCATAGCGCCGCAGCAGCATGAGCAGCAATTACAGATAGCATAGAAGCGCCCCAACATGGCGTCTTTGAAGAAGGCATGGTGCACATGTCCCCGTTCGTGCTCGGCGCGCAGGATATCCACGGCCTCCTCTTGCGAGATCCAGCGCGACCGATTCGGATGATGCTCAATCACAAAGCTGGTGAACGGCTCTCCTACGATCAGGCACACATCGAGTGGCAAGCAAGGATTCTCAGCACCTGCTCGACACGGACAGTCCAATACCACGAGATGGTCGGGCTCAGATAGCAGGATGTCCTTGGCCGTGCTATAGGGGATGATCTTCTCAAGATCGCGCAACTCAATCGGCTTGTCCAGCATTACCAGTTGCTCGGCCGCTTCTGTAGGTACAACCTTTCCGTGATAGCGGTTGGCAAACTCGCGCCTAGCTACCTCACGATCCGGACCCGCTGCTGACCGCAGAAACATCCAGGCAATTGCCGCCACAAGTGGCTTAAGGACAGTAGGAACCTTCCGATCTCCCTTAGCGATGCCGATGTAGGCATATACCCACCGTAGATAGGCGTAGCCATGCAGAAAGTCGAACAACGAATATCCCTTGACTCGGCGTCCGGCCTTCCAGAACTCCCGCGATGCTCGTCGGAACATGTTCACCACCCCCAGCCTGCAGGCTTCTCAGATGCCACCCCACTAGACCTTTGCAGGAACAAAGCATACCTTGCGTCTGGCACCTAGGAAAGTCCAATACACGGAGGTGCTTGATCTGTGCCGATCCGATGCGAATCAGCTGATGGCTGCTACTCAGAATGACAACGATCGCACAGCTGAGCTGTCAGTCACCGGCTCAGGAACCCCTAGCTATCGCCGGATTGGCGCCCTACATCCTGCTGGATTCCGTCCAGCTAACTGTTGGCTGGCCGTCGAAATGAGCAGCAAGAGGTGGCCCATAAACTGCTTCCCGTTCTTTCCCCTTGAGCAACCCTCATGAAACCTCTACAGTAAGCAACGCACTTGTAGAACCAGGAGGTCCGCCGATGTCGACTCATCCATTTGAAACCGATGTCATCCAGACGTCTTCAGGGGAGTTGAAAATCATGTTCTTGGGTCATGGATCGTTGATGTTCACGTTCGGTGAGAAGGTTATTCATGTTGATCCATTCAGCCGAGTAGCCGATTACTCGACGCTGCCCAAAGCAGATCTCATCCTGATCACACACGAGCATCCCGACCATCTCGATGCCGAAGCCTTG
>JAGLYB010000115.1 GCA_023132545.1 Candidatus Bipolaricaulota bacterium | reverse complement strand
CCCAGGTGAACGCCGTCAAACGTTCCGATGCTGACGACCGTACCTTGCTTCATGCCTCACCTCTCTGGGATGATATCACAAGCGCATTGGCGCGGCACGCGCTGAATGATCGATGGGAACTTGAATGGAGACGATTCCTGTCGGTACAATGCGGCAAGATGAGGACGGAACGAATCGCCGGGGCTGAGCCAGAAGACGAGCAGTCAACCCTCAATCTTCGTCCGCCGACTCTCGACGAATTCATCGGCCAAGAGGAGACCAAAGAGAAGCTGCGCATCTACTTGGCTGCTGCCAAGAATCGCGAGGAACCGCTCGATCACGTGCTACTTCAGGGACCTCCCGGGCTGGGGAAGACGACGTTGGCCCAGATCATTGCCAATGAACTTGACGTGGACATCCGCATTAGTTCGGGGCCGGCCATCGAGAAGGCGGGAGACTTGGCGGCCATTCTCACCAACATGCAACCGCATGACGTGTTCTTCATCGACGAAATTCATCGATTGCGACGCAATGTCGAGGAGATTCTCTATCCGGCGATGGAGGACTACAAGATCGACATCATCTTGGGCGAAGGCCCCAATGCGCAGTCGCTTCGTATTGATCTGCCGCCGTTCACCTTGGTGGGCGCGACTACGCGTGCCGGTCTCATTTCGGCTCCAATGCGCGATCGTTTCGAAGTGTCGTTCAGATTGGGGTTCTATGCGATGGAGGATTTGCGCACCATCATCATTCGAACGGGTCGAATCCTCGGGATCGAAGTGAGCGAGGACGGTGCCGAAGAGCTTGCTATGCGAGCAAGAGGGACACCTCGTATTGCCAACCGGTTGCTGCGGCGCACACGCGACTATGCGGAGGTCCGCGGAGATGGTCACATTGATCGCGAGATCGCACGGAAATCGTTGGATCTTCTGCGTATCGATGAGGCGGGGTTGGACGAGTTGGATCACGCCGTGCTTGATGCTCTCATCAACAAATTCGATGGCGGGCCGGTCGGGCTGGAAACCTTGGCGGCGTCCCTTTCCGAAGAACGTGATACGATCACGGACGTTGTCGAACCCTATCTACTGCAAGAAGGATTCATTCAACGTACACCGCAGGGCAGAATCGCCACTGACCGTGCCTATGCTCATTTCGGAAAGAAAACTTCTACGAACGGACTGTTCGACTAGCGTAGGCCAGCGCTGATACGGCCAGCATTGGCCAACGCTGATACAACTAGCATTGAGCCAACGCCGATATAGCTAGCGTTGGGCCAACTTTTTCGCGTTCTCAAGGAACTCCCTCACCACGCCCTTGAAACGAGGCCAGTCGAGTGCCAATGCCCCAACGATCCAGATGAGATACCACAATGCCGCGCGCGGCGCCTTGACTGAGGCCACGATCAAGGGTAAGGCAACCAGCGGTGTTGCGAACGACATGGTGATCATCTTTGATCGGAAGAAGGCGATGAAGACCGCTGCTATGATGATGTAGATTAGGGCGATCCATTCGTTGATCAAGCCTGACATGACGAGGTAGCAGAGCCCGGAGAACACCATCACCATGTCGAAAATGAATTCCCGCTCGCCAATCCATGTCGGAGGCTTGTGATACTTCCGCGCCAGTCGCCCGTCGAAGATGTCTGTGGTCCAACCGAGGATTGTCAGCAAAATGACGGCTTCCAACGCGCTCTCACCCACAAATCCGAGCGAGAAGATGGCCACTGCTACAAGGGCACGCGATAGTGTCAGAAGATCCGGAAGCTTTCTCATCCTCACCTCCCCCCTAAGGCATTGTAGAACGTCCGAGCGTGTCTGCCAAATGAAGTCCATCTGGTTCCACTCTTGGTTCGTAGAGGCACAATGACTAGAATGGCTGAAGGGTTGATCGAGTGTCTGGAAGCATGGAGGGGAGAAGGGAGGCCTAGGGCATGAAAAATGCACTCATACTGACTGCAGTCTGGCTGGGAATCTTGGTGACGGCTTATACCATCGTGTTCTGGGATCAGGGTATTGATCGTCCGCTACCCATCTCAGTGTTGGAACAGCAAGTTCAGTCGGCCAAGCCTGAGTACATTCATCCGGATGGACTGTTTAGCTTACAGGTCCCAATGGGATGGCGTATGCAAGAAGTGCTCAAGTATGTTCAGCTGACGGATCCCAATGAGAACATCACGGTTTGGATTATCGCTACAGAGAAGATGGAGCTTGATGTTACGTTGGTTGTCGCCTTTTCTCTGTTGGATGTCGGAGAGAGCTTCAAGATGGTTTCGTCGGTTTCTTTGCCTGTAGATGTGTGGTCTGGAGACGATGTGGCCATGACCTATCGGAGTGAGAATGAAGAAGAAGTGGTAAGTGTTCGCGCCCGAAAGCCGGAGGAATGGACGGTCATGATGGCCGCCCGTGGTCCGGTAGGAGCTCTCGATGCTCTTTCCGATAATCTTGAATGGATTTGGTCCGAGTTGGCGATTCCCGCTGACGAAC
>JAGLYB010000114.1 GCA_023132545.1 Candidatus Bipolaricaulota bacterium | reverse complement strand
CTTGTTCAACAGGTGGAAGACGAAGCGATTCGTAGCGCTGACGGCCAATTCGATGTGGGAATCACAGGCTCGTCCTACCTATTTAAGGTGCTGACCGACTTGCTGGTAAGCGGGCAGATCCTCAGTCTGCTGGTCTCGTTGTTTGGGGTAGCGCTAGTCGTGGGGCTGATTTTCCGATCCATACGATTCGGTTTGCTGAGCATGATCCCACTCGGATTTACGATCACACTCAACTTTGGAATCATGGGATGGCTCAACATCCCGCTGGATACGGCAACCACAATGTTGGCGAGTATCGCTATCGGGATTGGCGTTGACTACACCGTCCACTTCCTATCCAAATACCGCCGCGAGCTTCGAGCGGGAAGGTCCTCGCATGACGCAGTCGGAGAGACGATTCAGACCACGGGTCGCGCAATTACAACCAACGTGATGGCCGTGGCTGCCGGATTTGCCGTGCTGCTTTTCTCCAGCTTCGGGCCGATTGCCACGCTGGGAGCCTTGGTTGCCCTTTCGATGGGAATCAGTGGACTCGCTGCGTTGACGTTGCTTCCAGCAGCGTTGATGGCGGCCGAAGCCAGGCAGAAAAAGGCATGAGAATCATTAAATGTCGCAAGGCACGATCCTTGCAGCGAGAACAAAACGTACAACACATACAAGGAGTAAATATCATGACGAACAAGACAAAAGCAATCTGGACGATCTTACTGGTTGGAGTACTAGGGCTAGGCGTATTAGGTTACGCGGCTGCAAACACGTTGACGGGACGCGAGATCATTGAGAATGTCGATGCCATGGAGACAGCAGATGATGCCATGCTGCTGATGACGATGACGTTGATCAACGATCGAGACGAGTCTCTGGTGCGGGAAATGAGAAGCTGGAAACTGGGGACAGAGAGCACGGCGCTTTTGTTCATCGCCCCAGAAGACGTAGCAGGAACAGCATTTCTGACCATCGAGACTGATGGCGACGGTGATATGTGGCTGTATCTTCCTTCGCTGGAGCTCACCAAGCGAATCGATGCGGACAGCAAGTCGCAGAGCTTCATGGGGTCGGACTTTACCTACGACGATATGGGCGAGCGCGACATTAACGACTATGAGTACACGCTCATTCGGGAAGACGAGGTTGAAGGGCAGCATGTTCTCGTAGTGGAAGGCGTTGCCATTGACCCGGAGGATGGCGGCTACAGCAAGGTCATCTCTTGGATCCTCGATGACATCTGGATGCCAGTGAAGGTCGAGTACTTCGACGTGCACGGCGATCTGGAGAAGATCCAGACGAATACTCGCATCGAGGTAATCGACGGGTACTGGGCGATTACCAAGATGGAAATGGAGAACGTCAAGACGAACCATAGGACGATTGTAGAGATGACTCAGGTTGAGCTGAATACGGGCATCCCTGCAGAGGTCTTCACATCGGAGGCATTGCCTACCCTCCTTGATCGGGTTCCGTAATTGGAGCTTGAACCTCCGTCAGGACGGGGTGGCTTTGCCTCCCCGCCCATCCCCGTTTGAAGGGAAGGAAGAGAACATGAATCCACAAAAGAGAGTCATCGTAGCATCTGCAATCCTTGCATTGCTCGTTGTTCTAGCTGCCAGTGTCTGGGGCGATGAAACACCAAGCCCCGAACCTGTGCGACTATTGGTCATCGATGAAACACACAGCATCCAAAGCTCGCTGCAAATCGGGCAGTTTGCTCTCGCATTGAAGGGGACGGGCCTGTTTGACATGGATGCCAGGACCGACATTCCCTTGGATGGGAACTCGAACGATTGGGCGTACGATCTTGTCCTCATTGTCCCGGAGAGCCCAAGTCAACTATGGATTGTGACTGCGGATCTTCCCCAGGCACTCTCCCCTCCCGTGCAAGCCGCATTTCAGGTTCTGAAGAACATTGCATCCCGTGTCTATGAAGGAGAGAGTGCTCTCGATGCACGGAGCGTGGTTGACGTGACCCAAGATCTGTTTCCGGCGATCTACGGAGGTCTTCTTGCGCAGAATGGATGGCTCCGATTCCTGCCTGGTTCCGCGAATCCGTCACTGAGCGAGGGAGGATCGTAACATGTACACGTTGGGAGACTTGGTGCGGCTCAAGAACGGCGATGAGTCGGAGGCCGTGATCACGGTGACCACGGCGGAGACAGTTCACGCGGCCGTCCGGCTCATGATCGAACACAACTTCTCTCAGCTTCCAGTCGTAGACGCTGAAGATGGGAGTGTGGTCGGGGCGATCAGCGAAGAATCGATCGTGCGATCGCTTTATCATCTGAGCAATCCGGAAGCAGGTGGTACGCTGAGTAACGGGATGGGGCTAAACGTAGCTCAATGCATTGACGAGGCTTCTCTTCACCCGTCAAACAGTGAGATGCTCGCTCTAGGCAAGACGCTGGCCGATTCCCCCTACATTCTTGTGGGAGAAGATGGAATCCTTAGTGATATCCTTACCCATGCCGACATTGTCCGGCTGTTCCGTGAGCTTGCTGCCCACTTCCTCTTGATCGGGAACATCGAGCAGAGTTTGCGTCTGTTGATCGGAAAGGTCTTCGACACGGACGAGACGATCGAAACGGCAATCGGACATGCGTTTTACTATCGCAAGGAGCACAAGCCTCAATCCTTGGATGAAATGACGATCGATGACTATCGTCAGCTCATTATGAACAAGAAGAACTGGCCGCATTTCGCCGGTCTGCTCTTCGACCGTCAAGCAACACAGAATCGGCTCCTCAAATTGCGCGACCTAAGAAACGACCTGTTCCACTTCCGCCTGCATATGCTAAACTCGGAGCAGAAGGACTTCCTACAAAGCACCGTCCGTTGGTTGGAGCAGCTTGTGCACGTACAAGAAACTCATACATCCAGCGACATAAAGGAGATTAGATGACCAGTCCAGCCATACCGATAGCAGTTCTGTTCCTACACAACCTGTTCACTGTTGTCTGGGTGGGCGGTCTCATCATTCTCGGAACCGTTGTACTGCCTGTAACCAGTAAGACGTTGGGGAGAGGCGCGAAAACCAAAGAGCTGATCGATAACATTCAGAATCGACTCAGCGTATTTGTGTATATCAGCATACTCGGCCTTTTGGGAACGGGAATGCTGCTGGCCAACCGCGCTTCTCAGTTCGATGGCTCATTCTCGTTTGCCAACGGCTATTCGACCGTATTGGCCATCAAACACATCGTGGTGATCCTCATGGTGGGTATCGCGTTGTTCCGTCGTGCCGCTCTCAAGCAGAGAGGCGA
>JAGLYB010000113.1 GCA_023132545.1 Candidatus Bipolaricaulota bacterium | reverse complement strand
TGCCGCGGGTATACAAGGATCTGTTCCCCCGGTTCCGAACGATGCGTGGTCAGTACGTCTTGCGAAAAGCAGGATGGGATACACACGGGCTTCCTGTTGAACTGGAAGTAGAGAAGGCGATCGGTGTCAACAGCAAGCCGGAGATCGAGGATTACGGAGTCGAGAAGTTTGTCGAGAAATGCAAGGAGTCGGTCTGGCGCTACAAGGTGGATTGGGAGCGCATGATGAAGCGCATGGGCTTCTGGATCGATTTCGAAGATGCCTATGTGACCTACACCGACGGATATATCGAGACGGTGTGGTGGGAACTGAAGAAAATATTCGATCGCGGACTCCTTTACCAAGGGCACAAGACCTTGCCCTATTGCCCACGTTGTGGGACCGGGCTGTCTTCGCACGAAGTGGCTCAGGGCTACAAGACGGTTGAGGATCCGACAGTCACGATTCGTCTACCTGTTGTGAGTGATGAAGGATCTGCCTTCAAGGCGTCCAAAGGCGTTCGCACGTCTGTGCTGACCTGGACGACGACACCATGGACGCTGCCTGCCAACGTGGCTGCTGCTGTCGCCGCAGACGCGACTTACGTCGAGGTTCAGCAAGGTGACGAGCGCCTGGTGCTGGTGAAGACGCTGGTGGAGAAGACGCTGCAAGGAGACTTCGAGATCCTGCGGGAGTTCCCTGGTTCGGATCTGGTGGGCCTCCAATACGAACCGCCCTATGTTCTTACGACGGAACCGGCGGCACATCGCATCTATGCAGCCGATTTCGTCAACATGGAAGATGGAACCGGCATCGTCCATATCGCCTCGGCTTTCGGTGAGGACGATTATCAGTTGGGACAGGAAGTTGGGCTTCCGTTCATTCAGCCAGTCGACTTAGCTGGGAAATTCACGGAAGAGTTCCCGATGGGCGTTGGCGAATTCGTCAAGGACGTCGATCCTCGGATCATCGAGGATCTCACAACCAGAAACGTGCTCTACCGATCCGTTCCCTATGAGCATGACTACCCCTTCTGCTGGCGTTGTGATACGCCGCTGTTGTACTACGCTCGAGACTCCTGGTATATCCGCACTACCGATGTGAAAGACGAGCTGATTGCCAACAACGCGTCCGTCAATTGGATTCCGTCGCATGTGGGAGAAGGACGCTTGGCCGGATTTCTCGCCAACTTGAAGGACTGGGCTTTGTCACGGGATCGTTACTGGGGAACGCCTCTGAACTTGTGGGTTTGCCCGGATTGTGAGCAAGTCACCAGTGTGGGCAGCCGTGCCGAATTGGTGGAACGAGCCGTCGACCCGGAACTTGCCGGCACAGTCGAACTGCACCGTCCGTACGTCGATCGAGTGATCTTGAAATGCGAAGGCTGTGGAGGCCGGGCCGAGCGTGTTCCCTACGTCATTGACACGTGGTTTGATTCAGGAAGCATGCACTCGGCTCAGTGGCACTATCCATTTGAGAACGAGGATCTGTTCAAGGAGAACTTCCCGGCCGATTTCATCTGCGAGGCGATGGAGCAAACCCGAGGCTGGTTCTATACGCTGCTTGCCACCGGCACCATCATCCATGGCCAAGCCCCGTTCAAGAACTGCATTGGTACCGGTTTGGGCCTGGATGAAAATGGGATCAAAATGAGCAAGAGTAAGGGCAACGTGACAGATCCGTGGGAAGCCATTGATGCCTACGGTGCCGACTGCCTACGATGGTATCTGTATTCCTCCAGCGCACCATGGAAGTCCAAACGCCTGGGAGATGCCGATATCAAGGAGCCGCTGTATCGGTTTCTTGACACGATTCGCAACACGTATGATTTCTTTGCACTTTATGCGTCGATTGACGGATTCGATCCAGAGATCCATCAGGCAGAGGATTCGGCGAAGTCGGTTCTGGATCGATGGATCCTGTCGCGACTGGCCTCGACAGTGCAGACCGTGAATGCTTCTTTGGAATCCTACGACGTGATCACCTCCACGTCCGCGATCAACCTGTTGCTCATGGATCTGTCGAATTGGTACGTACGTCTGTCGCGGCGACGCTTCTGGCGCGGCGGGATGGGTCCCGACAAGATTTCCGCCTATGAAACCTTGCGTGCGGTGCTGATCGAATTGGCCAAGCTGTTGGCCCCGTTCATCCCGTTCCTGTCCGAGGCTGTCTACCGGTTGTTGCGAACGTCCGAGGCCGAGGAATCGGTTCACCTTTGTTCGTATCCAGTCGCGAACAGCACGTTAATCGACACGCAATTGGAGAAGGACATGGCTTGGGTTCGTCAGATTGTCGCCCTGGGCCACCAAGCGCGGAATCAAGCGCAGATCAAGGTGCGGCAGCCACTGGCGCGAGCGATCGTTGAAAACAAGACGAGTCCGGCGTTATCAGAGGAACTGATTCAGCTGATCCGAACCGAATTAAACGTCGAGGCGTTCGAAGTATTGACTATGTTCGATGAACTGTTCGATGAAACCCCAGTGCCTAATTTCCGGACGCTAGGACCGCGTTTGGGCCCAATGGGCAGCAAAGCGGCGGATTGGATCCGTCGGCAAGACGCGACTGAGCTTCGTGAGCGATCAGCGTCCGGTTCGTTCACTATCGAACTAGAGGGTCAATCGGTCAAGCTGAAGTCCGAAGACATCGCTTATGGCAAGGTGATGCCTGATCATCTGGTGCTGTCGGAAGAAGGCGATAACCGCGTCCTGCTGGATACGACGCTGGATGAGCGGCTGCGAACCAAAGGATTGGTTCGTGAACTCACGCATCGCATCCAGTTGGCACGTAAGAACGCGAGCTTCGAAGTCACCGATCGTATTGCCATGGAGTACCAGGCGGACGAGACATTGAAGTCGCTGGTCGAAGCGCATCGTGATGAGATTGCTGAGGAGATTCTGGCGGTTTCCGTGGAGGAAATGGCTGCTGCCTCGGGCGAGTATTCAGAGAAGATCGAGTTTGACGGGATGACGATTGCCGTTGCATTGACCCGGTTGTCGGAGGGTGACTCCACGGAGGAGAAATAATGACTACTGCAGTCCTAGGGTTGCAATGGGGCGATGAAGGGAAGGGAAAAATCACGCACCTGTTGGCCAAAGATGCTGACATGGTGGTGCGTTTCAACGGAGGTCCTAACGCCGGGCACACGGTGATCGATCGCGGTGTGAAGTTCGGAACCCATTTGATTCCGGCGGGCGCGTTTTATCCGAACACAACGTCGGTGCTGAGCAGCGGCATGGTGATCGATCTTAAGATACTGCGAGAGGAATGGGACATGCTTTCCCAGCACCTTGGATGGCAGCCGCGTCTTCTGATCGCGGAGAACGCTCACATCATCATGCCCTACCATCGAGAGCTGGAAGAGCTGGAGGGAAGCGGCAAACACTTCGGTACGACACGTCGCGGTATTGCGCCGACCTACCGTGACAAGGCGGCCAAGGTGGGAATTCGAGCCGGCGATTTGCTGCATCCGGACATCGCGAGCCAGCGATTGAAACTCCGGCTGGCTCTGCTGAACAGGGAGTGGCCGGATTCTCAGGGGATTCAATCTCTCGATGCCGGTGTCCTTCTCGAGGAGCAACTGTCGTTTGCAGGACCGCTGTTGCCGTTTATCGGAGACGCTACAGAGGCCATCCACCAGGCTTTTGACTCCGATCTAAACGTGATGTTTGAGGGAGCGCAGGGAACGCTACTTGATGTAGATCACGGGTCGTATCCGTTCGTGACCTCGTCCTCCACCACCTTCGCCGGGCTTGGCAATTCGATCGGCATTCCTATGCCGAGAGTGGATCGCCGCTTGGGCGTGTTCAAGGCTTACATGACACGCGTGGGAGTCGGCCCGTTCCCCACACGCGTGTCGGGCGAATTGGAAGAGCGGCTACGTACGATCGGAGGTGAATTCGGAGTGACCACCGGCCGTCCGCGAGAGTGTGGGTGGCTTGATTTGGTGGCTCTTCGATATGCAATCCAGCTGAATGGGTGTACTGGATTGGCGATAACCAAGCTCGATGTGCTATCCGGGTTCGACGAGATTAGCGTTTGCCGATCCTATCGATTGAACGGCAAATCCATCGAGAAATTCCCTTTGGCAGCAGAACTTCTGGAGAAGTGCGAACCGGAATATGAAACAGTGTCAGGATGGGGTGATCCGATCTCAGAGGTGCGAGATTCAGCCGAGTTGCCGAAGCAGGTGATGGAGTTCGTCGCGTTGATTGAGCGTGACGTGGGCGTGCCGGTTGAGATCATATCTGTCGGCCCTGAGCCCGAAGCAACCATGATGAGAAAGTGATCTGCCTTTGAAACGTGGAATCCCGGTAGATATAATCGCAATCCTGTTGAGAACTTGTTAAGGAGCGGTGAGATGCAACGGACGTTTGTGGCGAAGAACGAAGAGATGGGTAAGAGCTGGAATCGAGATTGGTATGTCGTTAATGCGGACGGCAAGCGGCTTGGTCGGTTAGCGACTGAGATCGCAGTTATTCTGCAGGGCAAGCACAAGCCCATCTACACGCCCCACGTCGATACCGGAGACTATGTAATCGTGATCAATGCTGAGCGC
>JAGLYB010000112.1 GCA_023132545.1 Candidatus Bipolaricaulota bacterium | reverse complement strand
CGTCAATCGTGATCTGTGCCATGTATCCGGATCTCCTTGTAGCGTTCGATTCTAGCCCCAACTAAGCAACGGCTCTGCGACAACGCCGCGTAGCTGGGTGGACGTTCGTGGGAGTGGGCGCTCTCCAAGTCTGAGTCGCAAGTGAAGCAACGTCCGCTGTGAATGGGTCGAATGTCCTCTCCTGATGAGAGCGCGTCCCTTAGCCTCAACATGAGATGGAAACGAACGACTTTGTGCAAAAGCTGCTAACCGAGGCCACTCTCGATGGATTAGATTGGGCGTCCGACGTGGAGCGAATTCTAGCTGAGCAGGTGATCTTCCTTCGCGAGCAACTGAGGCAACAACGTCAGGAAACGGTTCTCGGTACCCATGAATTGATCAGCGAACTCTACTGCCGTCTTGAGGACAAGCAGCAACAAGTCGGAGCCTTGAGCGAAGAAATCGGCTTCCTGCGCCAGCACGTTTCCTTCCCGCAGTCTTGAAACGGCTTCAGCGTTTCCGTACGTTTACCCATCATGTCTCCCATATCGATTCCCGAACGACTTGAGCATGCTCGGACCGAGCGATCCGAGATCGAGACGCGCATGTCCGATCCTGGGGTTGCCACAAGCCCCGAGTATCGCGAGCTGACCCAACGCCACGCGTGGCTCCGTGAATTGATCGAGGTAGGCGAGGATTGGGAGCATGTTCAGTCCTCGATTCTTGAAGAAGAAGAGATGTTGGAAACCGAAGAGGATCTGCGCGAGGAGCTGGAAGAAGCTCTGACCGAAGACCGCGCCCGTCTCAAGGAGCTCGACACCAAGTTCAAACAGTTCCTCGTTCCTCCGGACCCAAACGATCTCAAGACAGCAATTGTGGAAATCCGAGCCGGAACAGGCGGGGATGAATCGACCCTGTTTGCGGCCGATCTGCTTCGCATGTATTCCCGCTATGCCGAGAAGCATCACATGAAAATCGGTCTGCTCGATTCCCATCCCACACCACTGGGCGGATTCCGGCAGCTCATATTCACGGTCGAGGGCAAAGGCGCGTACGGAATCTTCCGCTACGAATCGGGCGTACATCGTGTGCAACGTGTGCCGGAAACGGAGTCTCAGGGGCGGATTCACACGTCGACGGCCAGCGTGGTGGTGATGGCGGAGGCCGAAGAGGTCGAAGTTTCGATCGATCCGAACGATCTGAGAATCGATACCTTCCGATCTTCAGGGCCTGGCGGTCAATCCGTCAATACAACCGATTCAGCCGTTCGTATCACGCATGCGCCGACCGGGATTGTCGTCAGCTGCCAGGATGAGAAATCTCAGCTCAAGAATCGGGCCCAGGCCATGCGCGTTCTGAGAGCGCGACTCCAGGATCGCATAGAGCAAGAGAAACAGGCTGAGCTGTCAGCCAAACGGCGCAGTCACATCGGATCGGGTGATCGGTCCGAGAAGATCCGAACTTACAACTTCCCCCAGAACCGCGTCACCGATCATCGCATTGGGCTCTCGCTTTATGACCTCAATGGTGTGCTGGAAGGCGGCTTCGAAGCCCTGACTGATGCGCTTCGCGCCAAGGCGGCCGAAGAGACGCTGGAGGAGTAAACCGTCCGCAGGATGGTGCTTTCCCAGAAACTGCCTGCTTGACACTCACGATCGCGCAGGCTACCATTTGTGGCCCATTCTGGATCTGTAGCTCAGCTGG
>JAGLYB010000111.1 GCA_023132545.1 Candidatus Bipolaricaulota bacterium | reverse complement strand
ATGTCGATGCGTTCGAGTCCTTGCATCGTTTGCTGGATGGCAAGATAACTGTGGGCCAAGGCAACGCCGACATTTCGCTTCACGGTCGAGCTGGACAGATCACGCTGCATCCGCGATTGCGTCAGTTTGGCAGACAACGCTGGCAACAGCGCGTTGGCAATGGCAATATTGCCTTCACTATTCTCGAAGCGAATGG
The DNA here is from genome assembly GCA_023132545.1 of Candidatus Bipolaricaulota bacterium. Taxonomy (GTDB): domain Bacteria; phylum Bipolaricaulota; class Bipolaricaulia; order UBA7950; family UBA9294; genus SPBW01. The sequence goes on along the minus strand of JAGLYB010000111.1, from coordinate 4,101 downwards.
GATTGACTTTGTGCGGCATGGTCGAGGAACCGACTTCACCTGCCACCGTCTTCTGCACGATCTCACCGCGCGAGATGTACTGCCACAGATCCAGATCCAGATCGAGCACGATGTTGTTGATGCGGGCTGTGATGGCGAAATACTCGGCCAGACCGTCACCATCCTCGATCTGCGTGGTGCAGGGGTTCCATTCCAGTCCCATGTCCTCGACAAGCGCCCTGGAGAAGGCGGGCCAATCGACGGTTGGCGCGGCTACAACCAGCGCCGAATAGGTGCCGGTGGCACCGTTCAGCTTGCCGCGGAACTGAAGTGCCTCCAGCTGCCGGACCTGTCGAAGCAGTCGCGAGAGGAACACGGCCATCTCTTTGCCCGCCGTGGTTGGGCTGGCCATTTGACCGTGCGTGCGTGCTGGGAATGGCGCTGACTGCCACGCCTCGGCCAGATCGGCAAGGACACCAATCAGCTTCCGAAGCTGGGGTAGCTGATGTTGATTACGGTAGAAAGTGAGGATTCGCGCGGTTGCGAGGTTGTTGATGTCTGCCGACGTAAGGCCGAAATGGATCATCTCAGGATGTGCGAGTGCCAGTTTCTCTCGCAAGAACAGTTCACATGCCTTCACGTCGTGATTGATCTTCGCTTCGATTTCCTTCACGCGTACGTAGTCGCCCTCGCTGAAGCTCTCCAGTGCGGCCTCAATGCGGGCACGCTCTTCTTCACTCAGCGCGGGGAAGACGTTCACGAAATCGAGTGCTTTGAGAGTTAGAAGCTCGACAGCACATCGCTCTCGCACGAGAGCGAACTCGGAGAACATATCTGCTAACGGGGACAGAACGGCGGCATATCGACCGTCCAACGGCGAGATCTCTTTGAACATCACGCAACCCTCCCAAGGCCTGCGATTCCGAAAACCAGAAGTAGCATAGCAGATGTTGCGATCAGACGCTCCAGTTGCTCAGGGAATCTCGTTCGCCACCACCGAACTGCCAGATGTCATGCACCTTGCCCTCGCGAATGGACAGGTCGGACACCAGCTCCAACTCAGCTCTGTCATGAAGCTCGGAAATACTGGCGCAGCCGCACGATGCCATCGCCGCCTTGATCTTGCTGAGCAGCTGCGGCAGGTTGTCACGCAGTTTACCTGCATATTCGACAAATCCTTCCACACCTTCGAGAAACGCGGCGTGGCGATAGCGGGCTGTGCTCCATTCGCGGGCGCGAGCCGAACCTTCTCCCCAGTACGCCTTCATGGTGCGGCCGTTGATCTGAAGCTTCGTGGTGGGAGACTCGTCCATGCGCGCGAAATAGCGGCCCATCATGACGGTGTCCGCGCCCAAGGCCAGCGCAATGACCACGTCCTTGGAATTGACGATGCCTCCGTCGGCAATGACAGGAATGTAGGTGCCCGTCCGCGCAGCATATCGATCCCGTGCTGCGACCACGCCGATAATGGCTGAGGCCAGACCTCGTCCCGTTCCCTTCTGTTCCTGTGTGATACAGATGGAGCCACCACCCATCCCCACCTTGATGGCGCCGGCTCCTGCATCGGCCAAGTACTCAAATCCTGCTCCCGTAATCACGTTTCCGCCGATAACGGGAATCTCCGGATACTGGGACCGAATCCATTCGATGGTGTCACGTTGATACGACGAGAACCCGTCGGACGAGTCGATGCCCAAAATATCAACGCCGGCTTCGACCAAAGCAGGCACGCGATCACGGTAGTCGTGGGTATTGACAGCGGCGGTCGCGATCAGCCGTTTGTCCTGATCGACGATCTGATCGGGGTTGTCAAGGTGGTCTTCAATATCTTTGCGAAACACAAGCGACAATAGCCGATCTTCCAAATCGACGATGGGGAGTACGGCGCGATGCCCGTTGATCAGCAATGCGTTGGCCCGTTCCAAATCGGTCGCGTCTACACCGACATCCAATTGATCGCGCGGGATCATGCGCTCGGCAACTGTCAGGTCACCATGCGCCAACGACGAGTAGTCGCGGCGTGTAATCAGGCCCAACAACCGGCCCTCGGAATCGATCACTGGAAACGTTGAGAAGCCGGCTTCCCGGCGAAGGATCTCTACTTCTCGAATGGTCGTACCAGGCGAAAGAGTGCGCGGCTCAACGAAGCCCGCTTTGTATGACTTGATCCTGTCCACCATGGCCGCCTGTGATTCGATGGACTGGGAGCAGAAGATCATCGCGGCTCCGCCTTGTTTCGCCAGTTGAATCGCCATGCTCGATCCGGAGACTGCTTGCATGGCCGCAGCCAGAATGGGCGCGCGCAAATTCACGGTGCCGCCGTTTGCTGTACGAACAAGCGGAGTGGTCAGGGAGATGGAATCGATCGACGTCGCGGGTGTTGTCAGTCCGGGAAGCAATCGAAACTCCGTTAGCGTTCTGGAAGGTTGCCATTCGATGTTACCAGCCATCGTGCCTCCTGTGTTCCTTGGGCCTTCCTGTTTGTACAGCCGCTGGGAAAAGCGTTCAAGCACATTCGTGGTGACAAGTGTCGGGAATGCGTAGAATGGCCGCTCACAATTCAAGGAGTACCAGCCCATGACACAGATTCTTGCCGTTGCCGCCGGAGGAGCTGTTGGTAGCGTCCTTCGTTATCTGATCTCCCGAACCGCTTTCCTGTCGGCATTTCCCTGGACCACGTTGTTGGTAAATATGGTGGGAAGCTTCGTTCTCGGTCTGTTCTTGGCAGTGGCAGGAACCCGCGTGACGATTTCGCAGGAATCCCGCGCCTTCATGTCGATCGGACTGCTAGGCGGATTCATCACCTTCTCCACATTCAGCCAGCAGACCATCTCACTGTGGCAAGCTGAACGGTTCGCCTTTGCTGGATTGAATGTTGTGCTCAATGTTGCTCTAAGCCTCTTCGCTGCTTGGCTTGGTTGGCGGCTGGGCCGGCTCGTCTAGAGTAGTCCAATCAAAAAAGCGGCGACCCGCAATGAGTCGCCGCATCGAAACCTTAGAGGTCTCCCCTATTTAGCTAATCAAGGCCTCGAATTCTGCTCGGAAATGCTGCAGCGCACTCGCAATCGGCAAAATTGGCGACTGGCCCAGCGGGCACAGCGACGTCGCCTCCATGGTGGTGGCAATCTCCACCATTTGGTCGAGATCCCTGGGATCGCCGTTTCCGTCGCGGATTCGTCCCATGATCGTCTTCAGCGCCAGCGTCCCCGCGCGGCAGGGCGCACACTGACCGCAGGATTCATGCTTGAAGAAAGCCAGAATCCCGTCCAGCATCTCCACGATCGATGCGTCTTCGTTAAACACGAGAATGGCACCCGATCCAAGTACGGCCGACAATTCTTGCAGGCCGTCGAAGTCCATCGGCTTGTCCAGGCAATCGGGACAAACGAATGCGCCGGCGGCGCCTCCGAGCAGGGCTCCTTTGAACGTCTTACCGTCCTTCACTCCCCCGCCGTATTCATCGATGATCGTCCGAAGGCTGGTGCCCATTTCTGTTTCGACCAAACCCGGCTTCTCGACATGTCCGAGGATGGTAAATACCTTGGTCCCTGGGCATTTCTCGGTGCCATACGAGCGGAACCATTCCGGCCCATTGAGAACGATGGGCGGAACGTTGGCCAACGTCTCCACGTTGTTCACCACAGTCGGCTTGGACCACAGGCCGACGGCACCTGGATAAGGCGGCTTGAGGCGTGGGTAGCCACGTTTGCCTTCAATCGACTCGATCAGCGAAGTCTCTTCGCCACACACATAGGCACCGGCACCCTTCTTGATCTCGATGTCAAACGTGAAATCGGATTCGAGGATGCTCTTGCCGAGGAGTCCAGCTTCACGGGCCGCATCAATGGCTGTCTGCATGCGTTCGATAGACAGGGCATATTCGCCGCGCACATAGACGTAGCCCTTGGTGGCGTTAACCGCGTACCCAGCAATCATCATGCCCTCAATCAGGCGGTGCGGATCGCCCTCCAGGATCAAGCGATCCTTGAACGTGCCTGGTTCCCCTTCGTCAGCATTACAGATGATGTAGACCTGCTCGTCCTTCGCAGTAAATGACCATTTCAACCCAGTGGGGAAGCCGGCTCCACCTCGACCTCGCAGGCCCGACGCCTTCACGAGGTC
>JAGLYB010000110.1 GCA_023132545.1 Candidatus Bipolaricaulota bacterium | reverse complement strand
TTCAGATAGTTCTTCGGTTCGGCGTCTTGGATGTCATGCAGCATGTCGAGCATATACTCCGTGGTGGCCGGGTACCGTTTTAGCAGTTCCTTCACGCTTCCTCCTCATTCATCACGAGCACTGGCTCAAGGCTTCGATTCAGCCAGGTCTCGATTCGCTGCAATGCCTCAGGAATCCATGCCGCCGTATGCGAGCTAAGTCCGTTACCGGGCTCAAACGAGAATCCCGGAATGCTGAGCAGCCACGATTCGGGCGCTTCAGCAAAGGCGAGTTTCGTCCAACCCAATAAGGCAGCCGGCGAGCAGGCATGCCCCAATCCGCGATGGTTCGACGGTTCGATCTTCGTCAGGGAAACCTCATCACGATCCAGACTCGCATCGACAAACAGCACCCGCCGCGAACATCGAATTCTCTCGGCAAGCTCAGGTACCAGTTGATGGACCGTCACCGTCTCCAGATCAGAACGAGCGGGAATGGCATCGACCACACGTGGCCCAATGCCGTCGTCCCCCCTCAAGTCGTTGCCGATCCCGATGACGATATCCATGACTACTCCTGCGTCAGCGTTCTCTGCAGTTTGCCTTCCGTGTCCACAATGCTCACTTGGATCGGCATTTGGCCGACAGCGTGCACGGAGCAGGACAAGCACGGATCGTAGGCGCGAATACCGCCCTCGATTCTGTTGAGGATGCCTTCGGTCACGTTCCCTTTGGAAATGTATTTCTTGGCGATCTGCTTCACTGCACAGTTCATCGCCAGGTTGTTGTGCCCAGTGGAGACAATGAAGTTGGCCTTCTCGATAATGCCGTTTTCGTCCACCTTGTAGTGGTGGATGAGCGTGCCACGCGGAGCTTCGTGAATCCCAACACCCTCCAGCTGGTTGATGCCGGCTTCGGCGCGAACGCGTGGATCGAGAATACGTTCGTCAGCCAGCAGGACTTCCATGCGTTCAATCGAAGCCAGAATTTCCAACAGCCGCGTGTAGTGATAATCGAACACCTTGCCCGAGCAGCGACTGGCTGTGGCACGGAATTCTTCCAGTGCCGCATCGGCTTCCGGAGTTCCGAACGATTCACACACGTTCACGCGACCCAGCGGTCCGACGCGGTACATGCCGTCGGGATAGCCACGCGGCACATAGTGCGGGAACTTCAGGTACGTCCAGGGCTCGGACGCTTCGTGAATGATGTCGGAGTAGCGGGCTGGGTCGTGGCCGTCGACCACGATTGAGCCGTCTTGTTCCACAATGCGGATGAGGCCCTCGTAGTGCTCCCACTTACCGCCCGGAGCCACCAAGCCCATGTACATACTGTCGAATTCGCCCAGCACGCCACGTGCTTCACAGTCGAACGATGTCTTGAACAAGTCGATCGTTTCACGAATGGTATCCTTGCATTCCGGCAAGTTATCCAGGAACCACTGATGATCTTCCACTGACAGCGGGGCATTGACACCACCGGGGACAGCCCAGGACGGATGGACACGTTTGCCACCCAATCGGCTGATAACTTCCTGACCGAACGCCCGTAGGCGGATGCCCTTACGCGCCAAATCTGGATTAGCCTGAACCAATCCGACCACGTTACGAAGTGCAGGATCGAAATCCCATCCCAGCAAGAAGTCGGGGGCCGACAAGTAGAAGAAGCTGAGGGCGTGTGATTGAATGAACTGCCCCAGGTTCATCATGCGCCGCAGCATCTCACCCGTCTTGGGAATGCGCACGGCCAAGATGGCGTCAGCCGCTTTAGCTGAAGCCAGGATGTGAGAAACCGGACAAATGCCGCAGATGCGGGCAGTCAGTCCCGGCATTTCCCACAAGGTTCGGCCTTCGCAGAATTTCTCGAACCCACGCAGTTCGGTCACATGGAACTGGGCGTCCTTCACGTCACCGGAGTCATCGAGGAAGACCGTGATCTTGGCGTGACCTTCGATTCGCGTAACCGGCTCAATATGTATCTGTTTTTCCATGGTCTCTCCCTAACCGAACTTGAGATCCTCGCCCACCAGCTCCGGCGTCTTGCCGTCGAGCAGGGCGAGGATGGCTTTGGCGATAACACCCGGAGGAGGAGGACATCCATGCAGGAAATACTCCACCGGAACCACTTCATGAACAGGTCGAACACGATCCAGCAAACGAGGAACCACGTCATACGGCAACTCGCCGTTGGTCGTGGTGTCCTTGCCGTAGATGTCCTCGATCAGATGGTCTGTAGGAATGCCGTTTCGCATCCCGGGCACGTTCCCCGTGACGGCACAATCACCGAACGCAATGAGTATTTTCGTCTTCTCGCGAGCCTCTTTGACCAAGTGCAGGTGCTCCTCGTTGGCAATGGCTCCTTCGATCAGGGTAACGTCAACGCCGCCCTCGGGGAACACCTTGAGGTCGGTGAGGGGGCTATTGCACAGCTCGATGCGGCCGGCCAGCTCGATAAACACCTCGTCGATATCGAGAAGAGACATGTGGCAACCTGCGCAGCCACTGAACCACATGGTGGCGATCTTAACCTTACTCATGCTCTCTCCTTTCGATCAGTCGGGCGACCAAGTCGGGATCCTTCAGTATTTCAGCGTTGGACGCTCCCTTGAAAACGATGGCTCCGGTCGGGCAAACATCGACGCACTTCCCACAGCTGGTGCAGGATTCAGCCGCGCCCCAGTCGACCGCCAGATCGGTGATCACTCGTGCGGCGCTTCCTCGTTCGGCGAATCCCCACGTGTGTGCGCCTTCTACCTCAGCACAGACCCGCACGCACCGACCGCACAACACACACCGATCCCGATCGATCAGGAACTGCGGGTGGGTCGCGTCAATCCGATTGCGAGGGTAAGCGTACGGAACACGCACCGAGTGCATCTCCAGCTCACATGCCAGATCCTGCAACTCGCAGCCGCCGTTCGATACGCAGAATGAGCAGACGTGGTTTCCTTCGGCAAACAGAAGCTCCAAGATCATCCGCCGGTACTCCTTGACGGTCTTGGTCTGCGTCAGAACCTCCATATCCGCGGCGACCTGCGTCGTACAGGACGTCACCAGCTGGCCGTGAACATCAACGATGCACAGTCGGCACGCTCCAACGTCTTCCAGTCCATCGAGATGGCAGAGTGTCGGGATACGGATCCCGTTCTCCGTCGCCACCTCAAGGATCGTCTTCCCGGCCTCGGTCGTAATGTCGCGGCCGTCGATCTTCAGTTTGATGGTCTCCACTGCAGCCCTCCAGCTTCCTCTGTTGTCCTATTTCGCGTTTCCACTCTCGATGCGGATCGCTCCAAATGGGCAAACCTCGACGCAGCGTCCGCAACGGATGCACATCTCGGCATCAAGACGATACGGTGGGGTACCCGGTGTTCCGCTGATCGCGGTCACCGGACAGACCTGGCGGCACTTGTCGCATGCCTTGCACAAGTCTTCGTCGATCTCGTAGCGCACCAATGGCTTGCAGACCTTCGCCGTGCAGCACTGCTCCTCGATCTGAGCTCGATATTCGTCGGGAAAGTGCTCCATGGTGGACAGCACCGGATTGGGTGCCGTCTGACCGAGCCCGCAGAGAGATGTCGAGGCAATTGTCTCCCCAAGCGAACGCAGCCGATCGATATCTTCGGACCGTCCCTTACCTTCGGTGATTCGCTCAAGGATATCGAGCATCTGTCGCGTCCCAGCGCGGCATGGCACGCACTGCCCACACGATTCATCGCACGTGAACTCGAGGAAATACTTGGCGATGTTCACCATGCAGTTGTCCTCGTCCATGACGATAACGCCGCCGGATCCCATGATGGCCCCAAGTTTCTTGAGAGACTCATAGTCGATCGGCGTATCAAGATGTTCGGCCGGGATGCATCCGCCGGACGGTCCACCCGTCTGTACAGCCTTGAACGCCTTCCCACCAGGGATGCCGCCACCGATGTCGTAAATCAACTCACGCAAGGTTGTCCCCATCGGCACTTCTACGAGTCCGGTGTTGGTCACCTTGCCGGAAAGCGCAAAGACTTTCGTTCCCGGGCTCTCCGGCGTCCCGATCGACGAGAACCAGTCAGCGCCGTTCAACACGATATGGCGGATGTTGCCCCAGGTTTCCACGTTGTTGATCAACGTCGGCTTGCCGAAGAGGCCCTCAGTTGACGGATACGGCGGACGCGGTCGTGGAATGCCGCGATCTCCCTGAATCGAGGCGATCAGTGCCGTTTCCTCACCACAGACAAACGCGCCGGCTCCAATGCGAACCTCGATGTCGAACGAGAAGCCGGTCTCCAGGACGTTGGATCCAAGGAGCCCGTGCTGTTGTGCCTGCGCAATGGCGTGTTTCAACCGCCGGATCGCCAGGGGATACTCGGCACGCACATAGACGTAACCGTGCGTTGCGCCAACAGCGTAGGCCGCGATCTCCATCCCTTCGATCACCGTGTGAGGATCTCCTTCGAGGAGGCTTCGATCCATGAACGCCCCAGGGTCCCCCTCGTCACCGTTGCAGACGATGTACTTCGTCGCCCCGCTCTCCTGGGCGACGAAACGCCATTTGAGACCGGTGGGGAATCCTGCACCGCCGCGGCCGCGCAGACCGGAGGCGACGATCGTTCCGATCAGCTGCTCGGGCGTCTTCTCGGTCAGCGAACGTCCGAGCGCCTCGTAGCCGCCGGTGGCAATGTACTCCTCAATGTTTTCGGGGTCGATCTCGCCGCAATTGGAGAGGACGATCTTCTGCTGTTTCTCGAAGAATGGGATTTGTTTCTTCTCCTCAGCAATCCGCCGCGCCTCCGGGTTCTCCCACAGCAGTCGGGAGACCGG
>JAGLYB010000011.1 GCA_023132545.1 Candidatus Bipolaricaulota bacterium | reverse complement strand
GGTCATTGTCCCCGTGACCTCGACAGGAGAAATGCCATCAGGCGTTTCTCCCCTAAGCAGGTGGTTCGCACGCAACGCAAGTGCTGCAAGTACTCGCATTGCGCGTTCTCCGGTCACGTAATTGGGAACGCCCCCTTCAGCAAGAATTGGTAACGCTGCTTGTGCCGGTTGGCCGGCGACGAACGACGCGACAATCGGTTTGTCCGTCTTCTTGGCGGCGGCAACGACACCGTGTGCGAGCGGGGCGACATCAAGATATGGCGTATTCACATTGATCGCGATGGCTGCGTCATATTCGGACAACGCTGCGATGAGGGTTTCCCGATAATCGTCCTCTGTCCCCTGTACCGTCAGATCAATCGGATTTGTAAGAGAACAGAAGGGCGGAAGCTGTTCCGCCAAACGATCGTGAAGGTCCTGACTTGGAGGCGCTATCTCAAGTCCGGCACGGTCGCCGGCATCCGCCGCCAGCACGCCGGGCCCCCCCGAATTAGTGACAATGGCAATGCGTTTGCCGAGCATAGGCGGTAGGTGCACAAAGCCGCGGCACAGATCAAACATTTCTTCGATGCCGGCAACGCGAATGGCCCCACACTGGCTCAAGGCGGCCTCATACACGGCATCCGATCCAGCCATCGATCCCGTATGCGATTGCGTGGCTCGTCCTCCGGATTCCGATCTCCCCGATTTGATGACAATGAGCGGTTTGACGGCTGTTAGCTTGCTTGCTGCTTCCATGAACCGGCGGCCATCTGAGACTGTCTCGATGTAGAGGGCAACGACTTGGGTCTCATCGTCCTCGCGCAAGTACTCCAACAAGTCGATCTCCGAGAGATCGGCTGCATTGCCATAGCTCACAAATTTGGAGAGCCCGACACCTTGCTCTTTAGCCCACGACAAGACAACCCCACCCAAAGCGCCGCTTTGAGAGATGAAGGCAACATCTCCGGATGGAGGTCGAGTCTCCAATGTCGGGAACAGAGAGTGCTTGGTATTGACGATGCCGGCACAGTTCGGGCCCACCAATCGAATGCCCGATTGGCGAGCGACAGCAAGAAGCCTCCGCTCTTCTTCAGCGTTGCCTGATTCCGAAAACCCGGCGGTGATAATGACAGCAGCCTTTACACCAGCTTTGCCTGCGTCTTCGAGCACATCGGGAACGGTTGCTGCCGGGCTGGCAATCACGGCAAGATCAATGGCAGAACTACCGTCGGGGAGTTCTGCGAAGGAACGTGCTGCGGGAATTCCTCGAATTCCTTGTGCTCTTGGGTTAACAGCAGCGACGTTCCCGAACCCCCCGTCCAGCAATTGCGTAATCAGTACGTGCCCGATCTTGCCAGGAGAACAGGAACCAACAACTGCGACTCGGCTCGGCCGGAAGAGCGCGCGCGTCCAACTCATTTGCTACCCCTTCCATCCAACAGTTCGCTATCAAGCGAACTGCCAATCAACTCGCTTTGAGCGAGTTGCCATCCGACCACAGCCACGGCACGTGGCTGGAATAGTGCGCTAGACCAAGACATTCGTCTCCTCATCAAACAGCAGTTCGCCACAAGGCGAACTGTGAAGCAACTCGCTTTGAGCGAGTCGCCATCCGACCACGGCCACAGATCTGGGTCCGAACAGAGCCTTATCCCAAGTCATCTTCTATCCTTCCCAGCCGTTTGCTCTTGCGCGAACGGCCAAGGAATTTGCTGAATGCGTGTTTCCGCATGAGCCCAGAGAGCAGCGCATTCCCTCATGACTTTCGTCCTCCAGAAAACTGAGAGAAGCCATACTCAGTTGCATCGCCCTCTTGAACCCCGGAATGAAAGGCTGCCAGATTAGCTTCTGAGGCTTTGGGCCACCGATGTAAGAGAACAGACTCCATAGTCCTTGGGTCAATGCTCTCTCTCAGGATGGGTGTGCTGAACATGGCTCCTAGTGTGAACACATTGGCTGCAACCGGCCGATCATCAAATATCGGGCGATTGTCAGGATTCAGAACAAGTACATCACTTAACGCTTGGGACATCGTCTCAAGAACGGATTCTTGAGATGGATAGTCATCTTTCCCCAGCATGACACCGGTGGGCTCCCATACGTGATCGTAGAGAATGAACCGGCTGTTTGGACGAACGAACCGCAGGCCCTTGAGGGCTTCGGAACGTTCCATGGATACAACCAAATCGGCACCATGCTCGGGAACCCTCGGGCCGACGGTTTCGCGGCCCAATCGGATTTCGACCTTCACGAAACCACCACGCTGTGCCATGCCTTTGGTGGGAACATACGACACGGGAACATTCGCTGCCAACGCAGCACGACCGATGAGGTCTCCTAACGTCACAATACCCTGACCACCCACGCCGATCAGAACGATGTCACAAGCAATCATGTCGCATCTCCCTCTCTCGAACCGAGAGAAGAATCGTTGCTTCCCGATTCTTCTCCAAGCAACTCACATGCCGGAATCTGTGAGTTGCCAGACGCCCCTGCTGTCCACCTACTCCGATCAATACGATGTCGCAGGTAGTCACTTCGCCCCCCCTTCTGCACGTGAGTTACTCAGGGCCCCGGTGGGGCAAAACTCCGTGCATAAGCCACAGCCGTTGCATAGAGAGGCATCTATAGCAATGGAGTCTTGGGCAACCGATAAGGCCGGGCAACCGGTAACACGTAGGCACTGCTTGCAGAGGATGCATTTGTCGGGATCAATCGTCGTATACTCGGCAACGATCCCTCGTCGTTTGGTCTGAATGGCGCACTCGCGTTGAGCCAGCACGACCTTTACTCCCTGTGGTTCTGCCAAGCAACGGGTCAGAGCTTTTGTCGTTGCATTCAGATCAAATGGATCGACCACTTCAACTCGGTCGGGACCTAGTCCACGGATGACGGCTTCGATATCCACACGCCGGCCTTCGGATTGGAAGGCGTCGTCGGTTCCCGCGTTCACCTGCATGCCTGTCATGCTTGTCCAGCCGTTGTCCATCACCACGAGCGTCAGGGGCACTTGATGCTGGATGGCGTTGATTAATCCGGGGATGCCGCCATGAAAAAAGGTGGAATCGCCCATGGTGGCGATGACCGGCGTCTTCAGCCCGGCGTGAACATAGCCTTGGGCGAGGCTGATACTGGTTCCCATCGAAACCTCGTTCCAAATGAGGTTGAAGGGAGGATTCATTCCCAAGATCGTGCATCCGATGTCGCCCGTCACCATGACGTCGTCCTTAGCAAACCCGGCCTGCTTGATAGCAGCCTCAATCGCTAAGTACGTTCCCCTATGCGGACAACCAGCGCAGACAGTAATTGGCCGCGGAGCGGCCATGGCTGCGCTGGAGAGAACCGTCGAAGACGGTTCTCCGTTGGGTCCGACCACCGTAGGCGGTCGACCGGCTCCGGCATTGCTTGCAAGAATCAGCGTTGCTGATTCTTGTGGCGCTGGAACATTTGGAACTTGCGGTTCATTGTGCGCAGCTTGTGGTTTTCCCCCACTGGCCACGGGCGACAAGCCACATGCTCCCAGTCCTTTCAGCACTTCTGCGACGCCGTATTCACCGATGGGGGAGAGCGTACCATCAAGTTTGCCGATGATGGAGCCAGTGAATCCCAGCTGCTGTGCGGCTACATAGACCGCTTGCTCGACGTGAGGCTCCAGTTCTTCGAGCACGAGAATGGTCTCGCAATGTCCCAGCAATTGCTTCACTTCTTCCGATGGAAATGGAATCGTCGTCCTCACGCTTAACACCGATACGCGGCTGGACGATGCTTCAGAAGCATCCAGCCGACTGCAAAGCGCAAGCGCCTCGTTCATATAGGTGCTTGTGGCGCCCACAGAAATGATTCCCAAGCCACCAGGCTCTTTGGATAGCTTAACTCGATTCAATCCCATCTTGTGAATGATTCGGCGGGCATGATTCAGTCGATCGATCAACGCTTGGTGCTGATCCAAGCAGATCTTGGAGCCTGCTTTGGTGTATCGAGCAATGTCACGTTCCAGGATCGGTTCGATCTCCTTGGGCGCGATGGCCTCCTCTGTTTCCACTAGTGCATGTCCGACGGCGACCGCTGTGGTAAGCCGTACGAAGACGGGAGATCCCGTCTTCTCGGATAGCTCGAATGCGGTTTGAGTGAGTTTGTATGCCTCGGCAAGTGTTGCCGGTTCCAACATCGGCAGTTGCGACATCAGGGCGAATCCGCGCGAATCCTGCTCCGGCATGCCGGCACTGACTCCAGGATCATCGGCCACGTAAATGACCAATCCACCATTGGTTCCCGAATAGGCAATCGAGATCAACGCGTCATAGGCGACATTGAGGCCTGACATCTTCATTGTGCACAGGGCGCGATGCCCGGCCCAGGCTGCCGCGGAGGCAATCTCAAACGCCACCTTCTCGTTGGAACTCCATTCCACGTGCCGATCCGGCAGATCGAGCGTCAGCAAATGGGTCAGACAACCCGTAGACGGCGTCCCCGGATATCCGGTCACAACCTTAACGCTGGCGCGTAAGGCCCCCAGCGCGACTGCCTGGTTCCCCGTTAGGATCTGTTTGTTCACGTCTCGTCCCTTCTCTATCAAAGCAAAACCCATCTCCCGCGTCTCTGCGCGAGACTGAAGTTCCTGCTGTTCCTTTCGTTTAGGCAAGCTCCTACGCTTTGCGGGATTCCTCGTCCTTGAGCTCCTTGACAACTGCCAATACGCGCTTGGGTGTGAAGGGTAATACGGGAATCCGTACTCCCAATGCATCAGCCACAGCATTGGCTACTGCCGGGGCCGCCGGCGTCAGTGCAGGTTCTCCGATGCCCTTGGCGCCGAACGGACCGACACCGGTTCCCGATTCCAAGATAATGACTTCGGTACTTGGGAAGTCGAGCACAGTGGGGATGAGATATTCGGCGAGCGACGATGTCTTGATATAGCCATCTTGCAGTTCGAAGTCCTCCATCAGGGCATAACCTAGTCCCTGATGGCTGCCGCCGGCGATCTGACCGTGCACGGCGGCCGGGTTGATGGCTCTTCCGACATCGTGGCAAGCGGCACACTTCAGAAGCTCGATCTCGCCCGTCTCTACATCCACGGCAACTTCAACGGCCTGCGCTCCAAACGTGAAGTCGGGCCAAATATCGCCCTGCCCCGTTTCCGGGTCCAGTCCCTCCGTGAATGGTGCATTGAACTGCGCTAGATGCGATAAGCCAATCCCCTCAGCAGCACAGATCTTCACCAGCTCTCTATGCTCGATGTATCGAGATTCATCGCCCGTGACGAAAACCCGAGAGTTTGCGAGACTAATATCCTCCTCGCGAACTCCAAGTTTCTCGGCAGCCCGCTTGACAAGGCGGGTTCGAATGATGTTCGAAGCTAGGGAAACCGCATTCCCCGACATGTAGAGCTGGCGCGTTGCCGTGGACGTTCCCGCCAACGGTGTGACGGCCGAATCGGTGGCATAGATTGTCACCTGCTCTAGGGGTACGCCGAGGATTTCGGCCACGATCTGGCAGATGCTGTTTGACTGTCCTGCTCCGATGTCGGGCACGCCGCAGCGAATGACAGCGGTGCCATCCTGCTCCAGCCCAACCCATGCTTGCGATGTGTCGTGGAACCACATGATGCGTCCATAGGATTGGAAAGTTGAGGAAAACCCTCGTCCAACCCTGGTCGTCGCGGTGTCCGGCGTGCGTTCCCCAAGCGCGGCAATGACCCGAGTCAGGCATTCCTCCGACCACGCAGCTGATTTAATCACTTGACCGGTGCCGGTGGTGTCTCCCGTCTTCATGTAATTAACCTGACGAACGGCCAGCGGATCGAGTCCCAATGTTTTGGCGATTTCGTCCATCTGCTGCTCATACCCCAGAGCAGCTTGCGGCCCGCCAAATCCACGGAAGGCGCTGGTGAACGTTTGATTGGTGGCTGCAGCCACGCTATCTACATGCAGGTTGTCTATTTTGTACGGGCCGGCCGCCATGCCGGTGGCATAGAGCAGCACGTAGGGAGTCAGATAAGGATAGGCGCCGGAGTCTGCCACCATCTTGATGTGGCTTGCCGT
>JAGLYB010000109.1 GCA_023132545.1 Candidatus Bipolaricaulota bacterium | reverse complement strand
GCTCCCACGAAACTTCTTGCAGAAAGCATCCACGGCGGCTTTGTCTGCAGCGTGGTACGAAATGAAACACTTGTGAGTCATATCGTCTTCTCCTTCTTTCTCTTATCTCCGACGCTCCGGTTCAGCGGCAGCGCTTGTACAGCGTCCACCGAGATCAGTTGTCAGACTGCCGGTCATCCCATTGGCCTCTTAGTGAGAATAGACTTGTCCTTCGCTTGAAAAGCTTTCACGCCATCGCCGGTTTCCCGATTGCGGTATTCGCACTTGTTGCTCGGCAGCGCATTGCTCCTCTGCACAAGATGAGCCACATGTGACGAATCGATTGAGTGAACGCGCCCTAGGGCGTCGAGCACCCCCAGGCGCACCACATTGACGTTGTCGAGCCATTCTTTCTGAATCTCGACCCGAACTTGCGTGTTTGGCTCCAGCAGCGCTGGTAGCCCGGGGGGGATCACCTGCTGCAGGTTCCCATTCGCTTCTTCGACCAAGCATGCCGTGATCTGTATTGGCTGCTTTCCATGATTTGCTGCTGTGAGCGCGAGAAGAACTTCGTTGAGGCCGTGATCAGTCTCGATCAACGTCCCCTTGGCGTCGGCTTCCTTGGTTGCTGCTCGGAAGCTAAGGTCAGCGCTCACCAAGATTCGCGGTTTGTCCCTGAAGTGTTTTAGAAGTTCGATGATCCCAAGCGCCGTCGCTAGGATTGCACCCCACAGCGCAAGCACGACTTGAAGTGAATCACTCATCAATCATCCCTCTGGCTGTCCAACACTTGCCAATGTTCAGACATCCACGCTAGCACCAAGGCGCTTTGATCCAGGTTTCGCAGCCTCTCATCCGTCATTAGCTTGCACCTATCCTCTCATATTGAGCTTGGTATTCCCAGACGCCATCCTACAGCCATCAAGCTGCTTGGTGCAACATGGCAACGCTTCGCGTTCCTTGCTACTCTGCATTGAGCAGCAACCCAAGAGAAATCCCAGCTCTGCTGAGATTTCTCAAAGGAACTCAGCCATGCGCTTTGCATGGCTGAGTTCCCACGGTACAATCCGCGCGGATCGGTAAAGGGAGAGAAATGTCAGAAAGACACGTTGTTCTCGGAGTCACCGGATCGATTGCCGCGTACAAGGCTGTTGATCTGGCCAGCAAGCTCACACAAGCCGGTGTCTCGGTGCATACGGTCATGACTGAGGCTGCAACGCAGCTTGTTGGACCGGCTACGTTTCGTGCCATTACCGGGCTTCCTGTATCTACGAGCATGTTCGAGTTGACCAATCCGTTTTCCATTGAGCACATCTCACTTTCCGAGGTCGCAGACTTGATGATCATTGCTCCGGCCACCGCCAATGTGATAGCCAAGATGGCGGCGGGCATCGCTGATGATCTATTGACATGCACAGCCTTGGCTACCCGCGCGCCCATCCTTATCGCTCTGGCCATGCACACAGCGATGTGGGAGAACGCGGCCACTCAAGCCAATCTAGAAACGCTTCAATCCCTTGGCATGAGCTTTGTGGGACCAGCAACAGGCCGACTTGCTTCTGGCGGCTTCGGTGCCGGTCGATTCGCTCCAGTCACTGAAATTCTGGGCGTGGCGCTGGGCATGCTTGGCGCAAACGGAGACCTGGCTGGTCGCAAGATCGTCATTACGGCTGGCGGAACCCGTGAACCAATCGACCCCGTACGTTTCTTGGGAAACCGATCGACAGGAAAGATGGGATTCGCATTGGCTGAAGCGGCTCGTGATCGCGGAGCGAACGTATCGCTTATCTCCGGGGCAACAACGCTGCCTACACCGGCTGGAATGAACGTTCACTCAGTTGGGACAGCAGCAGAGATGCTAGACACGGTAGAGGCGGTATCAACGGATGCGGATATCCTGATCATGGCCGCAGCAGTTGCCGATTATGCGCCTGAGATGCGGGCATCCGAGAAGATCAAGAAGGAGGATGTAGATCTCGTCCTTCCGCTGAACCGTACTCAGGATATTCTGAATACAATTCGAGATGTTCCTATCCGGGTTGGATTCGCTGCCGAATCTGAAAACCTGATCGAAAATGCCAAGGGCAAACTGGTATCCAAGAATCTCGACCTGATCGTGGCCAATGATATCAGCCGTTCGGATTCGGGGATTGGCGCAGACAACAACGAATGCACGATCCTCGATGCCTCTGGGAACCAAGAGTCGCTACCACTGATGCCTAAGCGCGAGGCTGCCGAACGTATCCTCGATCGCGTCGTCGGCTTGCTCAGTGCAAAGTAGGGAGCCCATGACGAAACCCACGCTCGCCTTTATCGGAGCTGGCACGCTGGGCACTGCACTCGCCGAAGCTTGTATGGTTGCGGGCTACCGCGTCCTAAGTATCCATAGCCACCGCTTCGAGGATGCAGCACGGCTTGCCAACGCACTGCCTCAGGCCGAAGCCGTGTCGAACCCTAACGAGGTCACAAACGCTGATCTCACTTTCCTTACAGTGCCTGACGATGTCATTGCCACAGTCTGCGAATCCATCGCTTGGCCAGCTTCTTCCAGCGTCGTGCATTGCAGCGGTGCCCTGTCACTCGATGTCCTGAATTCGGCAGCGCAAACTGGCGCGGCAACCGGCAGCCTGCACCCATTGCAAACTTTTGCGCCAGGAGCCGAACATGCTGCCCGTCTCTCGGACATCACCTATGCCCTAGAAGCGTCCGGCAACGAGCTCCACGACACGCTCGAAGAACTCGTGGAGACGCTCGGGGGAAGACCTCAATGGATCGCCAGCGCGGATAAGCCGCTCTACCACGCCAGTGCGGCAATGGCGTCCAATTACCTTGTCGCCCTGCTTGGCGACGCATCGCGACTGTGGGAATCGTTCGGATTTTCGCGTGACAGCGGACTGCAGTCCCTGCTACCTCTTGTTAGAGGCACGATTGACAATCTCCAGGGAGTAGGCTTCCCGGACGCGTTGACCGGCCCCATCGCGCGAGGCGACGTTGACACGGTGCGCATTCATCTCGACGCGTTGACGACGTCTCAACCCGATATCGTCGCATCGTATGCAGCTATGGGGAAACAAACCGTGATGCTCGGCCTGGAGAAGGGAACGCTGAGCGAAGATGCCGCTCGGACGATGTGCGAGCTGCTCGATGCCGCAGTCAATCCAGAGGGCAAGTCATGAACGTCGCAACGACATTGTCAGAGTTTAGAACCAGACGAGCGCGACTTGAAGAACCCGTGGGTTTCGTCCCCACCATGGGCTTCTTGCATGAAGGGCATCTCTCGCTGGCTCGTCTTGCTCGATCATCTTGTAAGTCAGTCGTCGCCAGCATCTTCGTGAATCCCACTCAGTTTGCACCCACAGAGGATCTCTCTTCGTATCCGCGCGATCTCGATAGCGACTTGGAACTGCTAGAGAAGGAAGGCGTGGACTTGGTGCTGGCTCCATCGAACAACGATGAGTTCTATCCAGAAGGATATGGCACGTGGGTCGATGTAGGCGGGATCACGCAACGATTGGAAGGTACGTCCAGGCCCACGCACTTCAGGGGCGTTGCCACCATCGTCGCCAAGCTGTTCAACATCGTGGGTCCGCAACGTGCGTTCTTCGGACAGAAGGACGCCCAGCAAGCCTTGGTCATTCGCCGCTTGATCCGCGACCTCAACTATGACATCGAGCTCATTCTCGGTCCCACTATTCGCGAACCCGATGGCCTGGCTATGAGCAGCCGCAACGCCTATCTGTCGATTGAACAACGAGCAGCAGCACCTGTTCTACGCCGCTGCCTGATGCTTGTCGAAAGTCTGTACACTGACGGTGAGAGAGACGGTGAGATGCTACGCCATGCTATGCTAGACGTTCTCCAATCTGAACCCTTGGTTCAGCCGGATTATGTGAGCGTGGCCGATCTCAACACTCTCGAAGAATTGAAGATCATTGAAGTGGTGGCCCTCGTCAGCTTGGCGGTTCGGATTGGATCGACCCGATTGATCGATAACACAGTCCTTCCCCCTGGCGAACGCCTATTCTAGGCGGAGGCCTGTTCTAAAGGAGCCCGAAAAATGCTGCTGGTTTTGGATGTCGGCAACACAAACATCGTATTTGGCCTGTTTAAGGAAGACGTTCTTGTGCATCAATGGCGCGTGACGACTGACCGAAATCGAACTGACGATGAGCTGCGCCTGACGACGAGAAGCCTTCTTGCCGAGGCTCAGATCGACCCGTCAGATATCACTGGAGTCGCCATCGCCTCGGTCGTGCCTTCGTTGAACCTCCCATTGACCGCAGCATTCGAATCACTTACGCAAGGGGAAGTCGGTTTCCTGACAGCAGACACATCTCCCATTGCCTTGGATGTCGAGGCACCTCACACGGTGGGGGCTGATCGAATCGCTAATTGCATCGCTGCGCACACGCTCTATGGCGGCCCGATTCTTGTCTTGGATTTCGGCACGGCCACCACATTCGATCTCGTAGCAGATGATGGGCGATTCCTGGGAGGGGCCATTGCACCAGAGATGCGCTTGGCCGCACGCGCCTTGACAGAACGAGCGGCCCAGCTTCACTCCGTTGAGCTAAAGATCCCGGAGTCCGTTATCGGGAAGAACACGGCCACCAACATTCAGGCCGGTGTCGTCCTCGGCTACCTTGATCTGGTCGATGGCCTCATCCGGAGATTCCGAGACGAAGTCGGCGAACCCCTTCAAGTGATTGCCACTGGCGGCAAGGGAGAGATGTTCTATCAGAATCTCAATTCCATCCCGCTCTATGATCCCGTGCTGACGCTCAAGGGACTGCGGATTTGGTGGAGCCACAATCACAACACAATGAGTTGATCAGGCGAAGCCTCAAGGATATGCTGTTGAAACCGGGATTGCTGCAAGTAGTCGGGAAGCCTATGGGCATCCGGGAAGTCTAGTGGCTTCCTTGGGAAGGGGGGAATCTTCATGTTCTGGAAAAAGCAGAAAGAGATTGAAGGACTGGTTTTCGAGCATCTCGATCGCGTAGATAAATCGCTGCAGTACTTCATCCAATCCCTCAATGCCTATGTTCAAGAAGGCGACATCGAAAAGGCCGACCAGATGGCATTCGAAACCCACAAGGCAGAAGGACAAGCCGATGACGTACGCCGCCGTGTGGAAACCCAACTGCTGGCCGGGGCATTGATGCCGGCATCTCGCCGCGACATCCTTCAATTGGTCGAGCAAGTCGACCGCCTCGCCAACGCAGCCGAGAATGCGTTGGATCACCTGCTGATCCAACGGATCGAGATTCCCGATGTCATGCGCCCGGCCATCCTAGAGATCACCTCTAAGACGGAGCTCATCTTCTCTCATGTCAAGAGTGCCATCAGCAATCTCTTCAAGGAGATGGAGGCAGCACTTGAACACACGGCTCAAATCGAACACATCGAGGGAGAGATTGACCACATCGAACGCAAGGTCTTGAAGCAGTTGTTCGAACAGGATCTCGACCTTGCTCACAAACTTCAGGTAAACGGCTTCGTTCGCTCGGTAGTTGAGCTATCGGATCGTGCCGAAGACCTATCCGATCACATCGAACTAATGGTGGCACAGAGACATCTCTAGTCAGTCCAGTTTCGCAATGATGTTGACACTTCCAGCCTCCTCTCAACAGAGTTGTGTGATTAGATACTCCTAACCATGAAGAGAAGAAGAGGAGAGTTGCCGAAAAGAGAAGGGCA
>JAGLYB010000108.1 GCA_023132545.1 Candidatus Bipolaricaulota bacterium | reverse complement strand
TTTTCCATCAAGAGGAGCGAATTAATGACAGGAAGTATCCACGGGCACGAGGTTATGCGGAAGATGATCAAGTCGGGTGAGACCTATACTCATGATGCGCTTCAGACCGCCATCGGCAATTGGTTTGGGCAGACGGCACGTTTTCATACCTGCTCGGAAGATGGAATGACATCAGAGGAGCTAATTGCGTTTCTTGCTGCGCGTCGAAAATTCTATTCTGAGGATGCCGGTTTCAAGGTCAACGAAGACGAGATCTGCGACGATGCGTAGGCGTTCACACGAACCGTTCCAGACATCCTCGCAGCATGACATCATCAAGTGGGACTCCCCATGAATCGTCCAAGGATCTCCGCACGCGCATTCATCGAATCCGAAGAACTGGTGTTATTGTCCAGCTACCGTGACCGGAGCGGAGACTGGTTCGTGTTTCCTGGCGGAGGACAGCGTGCCGGCGAAACCTTGCACGAATGCCTGATCCGTGAGGTGGAGGAGGAAACGAGTTTGCAGGTCGAAATCGGACGTCTGCGCTGGGTACGCGAGTTCATCGCTGCCGATTTCCCTGACTCCGAGATCGATCCTGAATTCCATCAAGTGGAACTGACTTTCGAGTGTCTCATGAAAGACGGCCAGGTTGCAAAACTTGGGTCGAATCCTGATCTCGGGCAAACGGGACTACGTTGGGCTTCTATCGAACAGCTTCTCAGCCTGCGCTTTTTCCCACATGCCGTTGCATGTATCCTGAACGGCGATCTACCGGATCGGAAGTACCTCGGAGCCGTCTAGGGGTTCGTACAGGAGGAAATGATGAGCACGCCGGACGGCCGATTTCCTCTTCGATTGGAGACGGAACGATTGATCCTGCGTCCCTATTCCGAGGATGACGCTTCGTGGTACTACCAGATGAGCCTGAGAAATCGCGGGCACTTGCAGCGCTACGAATCGGGGAATGTGGCTATGTCTCTGACCAGCGAGGAGCACACGCGAAAGACCTTGGGATTACTGGCCACCTATTGGAACGAAGGAACGTGCTATTTCGTGGGCGTATTCGATAAAAGCAGTGGGGCCTTCGTGGCTCAGGTCTATGTGGGGCCGTTCAATCGAAAGCCGGTCGAATTCATCATCGGGTACATTGCTGACTGCGCGCACGAAGGGCGTGGCTACGTCACGGAAGCTGTTACAGCGATGGTGGCAAGCATCTTCGACCATTTAGGAGCGGATCAAGTTCGCATCCATTGTGACGAGGGCAATAAGCGCAGTCGCCGAGTGGCCGAACGTTGTGGCTTCCGCCTGGAGAAGACGTTCGCCGAGGAGAAGCAGAGAGCGGATGGCGCACTTCGGATGTGTACAACGACTGTCTACCTCCGATTACGAAGCAATCACGCTTCAAGCTAGAATGCTGCACTGAGTGAAAGAATTGCCGCCCGTTCGGGGGGGGACTGGTTGAATAGACACCTAGATGGATCGGAGGACGACGCAACATGAGACCCATCACCATCGTAGTGCTTTGGATGCCGCGAGTGTTGGCCATGGCACTGGCCTTTTTTCTGGCGATGTTTGCCATGGACGTATTTCTAGATGGCAAAGGCTACTGGGAGACCAGCGGTGCGTTCGTCACACATCTCGTCCCAGCGTTCTGTGTGATCGCAATCCTTGCCATTGGCTGGCACCGTGACGGCTTGGCCTCGCTCGGATTCCTTACATTGGCGATTGCCTACTTCATGGCCCTTGCCGGCTGGCGGCATCTTCCAGACTCGTTGGTTCTTGCACTTCCTCCCCTAGGAATCAGCCTTGCCTTCTATGCCAGAATGCGGCTGCTGAGGGGCGCGACCACGAAAACCGACTGAACTCTCAAGCAGCGGATGAAGGAGCGTGTGTTGACTTCCTATACTTGGATCATCTTTGACGCAGATGGAACGCTATTCGACTTCCAGCATGCTGAAGCCCTCGCCTTGAAGGAAACGCCTGCTCAAATGGGGCTGCAAGTCACCGCGGATTTCGGCGATACCTATCATGCAATCAACGAATCCCTTTGGCGGAGCTTTGAAGCCGGGATCTTGCGCGCACAAGATGTTCGAACTGAGCGATTCAAACAGCTGTTTGAGAGATTGAACATTGCCGGCGATTCGAACGCGTTTAGTGAGGCGTTTCTGAAAAACCTCATTCGGGAATCGACGTTCTTAGAGGGAGCCGAATCCTTGTTGGCCCTTATCAAGAATCGAATCAGCCTGGTCTTGCTGACCAATGGCTTTGCCGATGTTCAACATGCCCGGATTGCACGGTTGGGACTGGAAGATGCATTCGATCACGTGATCATCTCCGAAGAAGTCGGTGTGGCGAAGCCCGATCGAGCCATCTTCAAAATCGCCTTTGAGCAAATGAAACGTCCCGATAAAGGCAGCGTCCTCATTGTCGGTGACTCGCTTTCTTCGGATATCCGAGGTGGGACCGATTACGGAATCGATACCTGCTGGTTTAACCCAAATAGCCATGCCAACAGGACGGACATTGAACCGACCTACGAGATCAGATTCCTGAATGAAGTGACGGATCTGCTCTCACCTGCCGAGGAAAACCATGACTGATCCGCTCCGTGACCGATTGAAGCAGGCCTATGATCACGGGGCCGAAGCGCGAGATCGCCGTGTTCTGCCCCAATGGAAACTCAACGAGCGAGCCGGTTTCTTGACCCATCTTCGAGCCAATGGCCTAACGCGACTGCTTGAGGTGGGCGCAGGAGTGGGCCGGGATGGTCGGTTCTTCGCGGATCAGGGATGTGAGGTGACATGCATTGACCTGTCTCCGGCAATGGTTCAGCTTTGTCAGAACAAGGGCCTACGAGCACTCGTCATGGATGTGGCCAACCTATCCTTCGAGAGTAAATCGTTTGACGCCGTCTATTCATTCAATAGCCTGCTTCACTTACTCAAAGGCGAGCTTTCCGCTGTGCTCCGAGAAATCCGCCGCGTTCTTGCACCCGGAGGTCTGTTCTACTTCGGTACCTACGGCGGTTTCGATCACGAGGGAATCTACAAGGAAGATGATCACGATCCATCGCGCTTCTTCTCGTTCTACGACGACAAGCATCTGAAGTGTGTGGTCGGTGAGGTGTTCGATATTCAAGAGTTCAGGTCGATCGACATGAATGAACGCGATCCGCGATTTCGCTTCCAATCTGTCTTGCTTCGAAGGCCGAATCACCGGTAACCTGGATCTCAAGGGAAAGGAGTACCGCATGAAACTGAGAGAGTTCGTGACAACATCAAATCTGGGGGACATCGCCCTGATCAAATCGTTGCTCGATGCGGAAGGTATTCCCTTTCTTGCCCACGGAGAGAACTTCCATTTGGTGCGACCGTTGATCGAACCCGTTCGTTTCCTCGTCCCCGAAGGCGATCTCGAGAGGGCCAGACCTCTTATTGAGAGTATTCACTTGTTGTTCTGCCCGCTATCGATTCGTATCAACTGAGAAGGCCAAGGGAACAAGGAAACTTGAGAGATGACGTATCGGTGTGCTCGAGGCGCCGAAGCATAGCTGAAACAAGTCTCAGACAGTTGTGTGTTGATGCGCAAGAATGACGTGATGCAGTTGACTCTTTGCCCCTATTCCATGGATGGAGAGGGGTCAGCCGCATCGGAGCGTGCTTGAGCGCGGAGCTGGGCCAGCATCATGCCCCCAAGCATGAGGGCGCATCCGATCAGACCCCGAGTGGAAAGAATTTCTCCCAGCAGAATCCTGCCACCGATCACGGCAAAGACGGCTTCCAAGCTTAAGATGATGCCGGCGCGAGCCGGATCGACACGTTGTTGACCAACCACCTGCAGCGTATAGGCCACACCGACGGACAAGATTCCGGCATAGGCAATCATCCATCCAGCCTGCAGAATCTCGCCAATTCTTATCGTCTCTGTGAATCCAGCCACCCCCAAGCTGAGCACCGCGCAAATAGCAAACTGTAGAATCGCCACTCGAAGCGGATGCATCCGCTGGGCCAGCCAACCAACGAGATGTACGTGAACGGCCCATCCGAGTGCGCTTCCCAAGACAAGGGCATCGCCAGCCGCAATAGAGAACACGCCTACGACACTCAGCAAGTACATGCCCCCGGCGGCAAGGCCACATCCGGCCCAGACATACGCGCTTACGCGATGCCGGCAGAATAACCCAAACAAAGGGACAAAGACAACGTACAAGCCGGTGATGAATCCCGCTTTGCCCGCGGTGGTGTATACCAACCCAATCTGCTGCAAGTTGGCAGAGACGAATAGAACGAGACCGGCCAGTCCGATGGCAATCCACTGGTGGCGAGAAGGAGCTGATTGAATGGGCTCGGGCTTGCTGCGGCGGTGCATGACAACCAACGGAACAAGGACCAGGCTTCCTAGAGCGAATCGAATGCCGTTGAACGTGAACGGACCGACAAACTCCATGCTCGCACGCTGTGCTACAAACGCGAATCCCCAAATGACAGCGGATAGAAGCAACGTGAAGATTCCCGTGAGATTGTTTGTTGAGTGTTCCATGGCAACGCAGATTCTACCCTCGATCACCAGCGCATGGGAGATGAACGACAGGCGAATTGGGAAGCCAATATTGTACTTCTCTTGATAAAGCAAGCAGGAGGCGGAGAGGATTGACGAAACCGATTGGGTTCTCTCCTACACGCTCTATGTGACGGGAGACTAAATCCACCGCATCTCAAGATGTGAATAGATAATGAGAAAAGCGCCCGGGCAGTTGCCTGGGCGCTTTTCTACGATAAGGCGAGCTAGTTTCCGATAGCCTTAGCGGCATTCACTCGGCCGTGTCCGTAATAGGGATCTTGGCCTGGCTTGCCAAGATCGTCAGCCGATAGCCTCAATTCACGCTCGATGTGAGCCGGGCTCATGTCTCCACCGTTCTTCTCCACGATAAGTGCTGCCACGCCCGCTACGTGGGGGGACGCTTGGCTGGTTCCACCCATCCATCCCCATCCTCCGTCGAAGCAGTTGAAAACCAAGTCGTGGTACCACAGCGGCAGACTGAAATCCGCATTTCCTCCTGGAGCAGCGAAGCTGATCTGTGAGCCATAGTCGGAATAGAATGCGAATTCGTCAAGGTCAACATCATGGCTATAGGCCCAGCCTATGGGCCCGGTGGCAGACACCACCAAGCACCCACCGACATCAGACGGTACGTGCATCAATCCAGAATCTCCGGTTCCGTCGAGGGCGCCATTTCCCGCGCTGGCAACCAGAAG
>JAGLYB010000107.1 GCA_023132545.1 Candidatus Bipolaricaulota bacterium | reverse complement strand
AGAACGGCCATTTCATGTAGCCCGATTCGTTGATGAGGCAGAGAGACCTCGTGTTCCATCCTACCGGTCACTCGCGGCGAGTCGATCCACCATTCCACTCGGACGCGATCGGTGGCCACTCCGGGGGGGCCGTCATCGTTTGAACTTCCGAGCGCGTTGCGGCTGTACGCGGTAACGATTCCCCCCAGTTTGTTGAGAGCGATATGCAGTTTGACGCTGCTCAGCGGATCGACGTCCCAGTACACCAAATCGACACCCAATTTTTGCAGAGAACGACGCTCGATCTCCCGTAATCTCAATCCAATTCCACGGTTTCGCAGCTGCGGATCCACGCCCCAAGCTACGGTTCTGCGCGCGGGGTAGCCATCGACCTCGGCAATCAGATCGATCAGAATTCCGTGAAACGTGTCGGAAGCCTTGGGGGCCGTTTCGCGAGCCCCTAGCAAGAAACCACCGCTCTGCTGAATATGAAGAAGATGGGGTAGTTGCCAGATCGGGTGGGATCGTTCTCCGAGCACTGTTTGCTGAAGTGTAACGGCTGCTCGCAGATCCTCGAGAGTATGAAGTTGCCTAACGGCGATAGTCATCGGCTCGATCTTCGTTTTTCGCCCGCTTGTCGGCATACATTCGCTGATCGACTTCCTCAAGAATCTCTTCCAGTGTCTTGCTTTCGCGAGGGTGTCGAGAATAGATCCCGATGCTCAATCCGAGACTTAGCCCCAATTCGTCAGCGCCGGTTCCTTCGAGGACTGATCCGATCTCTTGCCGCAAACGATCCGCGACGAGCTGAGCGTCTCTCTGACCATTGGTCTCCGGCATGAAGATGAGAAACTCGTCTCCACCATAGCGAATTACACGATCAGCATCCCTGACGTTCTTCTCAAGCATGCGAGCGACGTTCTGCAAAACCTCGTCTCCCTGAAGGTGTCCCAACTTGTTGTTGACGGCTCGGAAGCCGTCAACATCTACCATCATCAGAGACAACGGTCGTTCGTACCGATCACTTCGGCTTAGCTCTGAGGCGATGATGGAGTTGAAATAGTGGCGATTGAACAACCCCGTCAATGGATCACGAACAGCTTGTTCGCGGAGATCGGCTCGCGATGAGATATTAGACAGGGCAATGGCTAGATGATTGGCGACAACTTCAATCAACCGGCGGTCCTCGTCATCAAAGAATCCGACTTGCGGGCTCTCAATATTGATGGCTCCCAACAAGTTGTCATTGAACAGAATGGGAACGGCTAATTCGGAACTCGTGCCGGGAAATGCCTCGTAATAACGATCATCCTTGGAAACATCAAGCACCACCGCTGATTTCTTGTTCCGAGCCACCCATCCGACGATACCGCTGTCCTTGGTCGTTTTCCATCCTTTGCTAATTCGGGTCTCGCTGTAGGCCCCGCCAACGCCGTCTACGCGGAGTGTGCCATCCTCTTGAAGCATCAGGATCGAACTAAGCTGAAAATCGAATTGCGCAACCAGAAAATCCAGCGTACTCGTAATGGCCTGCGATTCCGTGGATGCGACTGCAAGTTGCTGCCCGAACGAGAAGATTCGATTTAGGGCGCTCCGACGGCGAAGAGCAGACAAGGCGGTCGCCAGGTGGCTCGCCACTGTCGAAAGGATTTCAAGATCCTGATCGCCGAATGCGGCCAGTCGCTGACACGCGGTGTAAATCACTCCAATCGTGCCTTTGCGTCCGTGAATGGGCATGGCGATATAGGACCTGATTGTCTCTCGAGTACCATCATAAATGGGGTTCTTGGACACGTCGGGAATAATTGCCGGCTCTCCGTGTTGTAGGACCCAGCGGTTGATTCCAGGTCCCTTGGCAATTACACGGGTACCTTTCTCAGAGATTTCCGTCTGCGGGAAGCCATCTCGAGCTGCGACCGCTTCGTGGACAAACCGCATGCCGTCAAGAAGGTAGATGCCACAGACATCGTAGTCCATGCTCTCCTGTACTCGCTCGGCGGCGATCTCACACAGCGAGCGCTCGTTATTGACCTTTGCCAATTCGGCACCAAGGGCGGCAAGTCCGTGAAGTTGATCCGCTTGCTTTTGCATCTGCCTCAATTTGAACACTCGCTCAACAGCAAATGCGGCGAAATTTGCCAGGAAAGCCACTGGCTCGATCGACGCTACAGTCGGTACGTTATGATCGACTGGATCGTCCACCGAAATGCTGCCGATGATTCCCCCAATGCCTCGTAGTGGAATGAATAGGTAGTCGTCGGGATGCCAGCCTTCGACAGCAACAGTCCCTGTGATGCCATGGCTTTCCAACCAAGGCGTCTTGTCGTGTGGGATGTAGTAAGCGGAGCCCAGCTTGAATCGATCGGAGTAGATTGCCTTTCGCTGCCGGATGGGGATTGGATCTTTGGCGAGGATGGCTTCCTTCTCTTCGAGAGTTAGCCCGGATGTCAGCATCTTGTATACGTCGCCCTCGAAGGGAACGGGAATGGATAGATCGTAAAGCGTGAGCAAGGCACGCCGGAAGCCGCTGTATTCGACAATCGTGTCCAGCACGAGCTGAAGTATCTTATCGATGTCGTGTTCCGCAAGAATAACCTCTGTCAATTCGAGAACAATGCGATGCAGCTGCATGATGCGCGTTTCTTGGGTGATATCGCGGATCGTTCCCTCGATCTTAAGTTTGCCGGCTTGAGAGAGCACCTTCGATCTGATTTCTCCAACGAAGGTTTGCCCATTGAGGGCGAGAAATCGATACACGTTGGGTGGCGCATCAGAAGGCCGCAGGGGCAACTCTTTCATGGCCTCGATGAATCGAAGTCGGTCTTCGGGAACGAAGAATTCTTCGAGCCGAAGGGTTCGGATTTGCTCCATTGTGTAGCCTGTTCTTTCGAGGAGATAGTCGTTTACGTAGGTCATTTTGCCGTCTGCAATCTTGAAAACACCAACGGGAGCCCCCTGTAGTAGCTTGCGGTAATGCTCAAGTTGGGAATGCAAAGAATGGAACTCATGAGCGCGCGCGATAGCGCAGTCCAGGCTCTTCCCGGACAAGCTTGCCGGGATTTGACTTGCCCCAAGATGGGCGGTCTGGATGGGGAATGATCCTGGAGGCAATTCGCAATCGGTAATGAGAATGGGGGCATCCCAAGCTTCTTGAATACAAGCGATTGTTGCATCAAGGGTAGCCGTACCTGATTCATCCGGTATCAGGATAATGGCATGAGTATCGCTGTCAAGTGAGGGAGAGATTTCACTTAGGCGAGAATACTCAGTCAGGTACCCGAGATCTTGTAGTGCTTGCGATAGGGGAAGCTGCGACGGGTCGTTGTTCGAAAGAACGAGTATTTTGTCCTTTGGATGTTGTTCCATTTCCTCACCTTGTCGATTGCGTCAGCTGTTCAATTTGATCCGAATCGTTCGTCCAATTGGCTCGCACCTTGACGATTGTCTCAAGAAAGACGCGACTTCCCAACAAGGACTCGATGTCCGTTCTAGCCAGCGATCCGATTTTCTTGATCATCTTCCCGCCCTTCCCGATCAGAATGCCCTTCTGTGATTCGCGCTCAACAATGATCTCGGCCTTGATCTCTATGATGCCGTCATCACGCTCGCTGAGCCATTTTAGTCGAACTGCAGTTGAATAGGGAACCTCGCGATGGGTTAGGCGGAAGACCTTCTCTCGAATGAGTTCGGCAATCAAGAAATTCTCTGTTTGGTCCGATTTCTGGTCATCAGGAAAGAGGGTCATTCCTGGCGACAAGTATTTGGTTATCGTCTTAACAACATCGCTGATTCCCGATTTCTGGGTTGCGGAAATGGGAATGAGCTCAGCGAATAGGTCGGTCTTCTCATAGGCGATCAACGTTTCTTCGAGAGCGCTTCCCTTGGCCTGGTCGATCTTGTTCACCAACAGAAGGATTGGGACTGCGATATCCTGCCATTCAGCGAAGACCATGCGATCGAGTTCAGAAATTTTCCCCCAGGGCTCAACGACGTAGATGAGAACGTCCATCCCGCGGAGACCTCGCCTGGCTTCGCGAAGAATACGCCGGCTAAGCTGGTCGCCCGGCTTATGCAGTCCGGGCGTATCGACAAACACAATCTGGGCTTCGTGCGTGGTTAGCACACAACGAATTCGATTGCGTGTCGTTTGTGGTTTCTTTGACGTGATCAGCAGCTTCTCTCCCATGACGACATTGAGAAACGTTGACTTGCCGACGTTCGTCTGCCCGAGCACGGCGACGAAACCAGTTCGGCGTTTCCGGGCTTCTCCGGTTGTATGAGTCTTCGCAGCCATCATCTGCTCATCCCTTTCGTGAGTGAATCTGTCCATTGTAGTAGCGGTGAACTAGAATTCGAAGGCGACAGGAAATGCTGACGCTCGCAATTGTGTTATCAATCGGTCCCAACTATACTCGAAACGAAGGACTGAAATGGACATTATTATTTCAAATATCGGCCAACTGATCACGCCTGTCGAGTGTGCGTTGGACAAGGCCGAAAGCTCATACACACTCCAGATTACGAATGATACGGAGCTGTATATCCGAAACGGGAGGATTACGGGAGAACTGCCAAGCCAACGCTCAGAGCATGTTCAAACCATCGATGCGTGCAGGGGTGTGGTGATGCCCGGGTTGATCGACCCGTTTTGGGTGATGCCGAACGTACCGGCTTGGATTGATGAGTTGCCGGAATCAAAGTTGCCAAGGAGAGACCTGTTGAACTGGAGCTTGCGACTGTTTCAGCGGGCTCTTCGTAGCGGAGGGACGACTATTGAGGTCAAATGCCCGCATGATTCAGCTTTCGAAGGGCTTGCGGCGCTTGGCCTCCTCAGACGTCATCATCATCCGCGAGTCATTGGGACACTGCTGGCGACGCTTCCTGAGGATGGTGCAGATCGTGATCGAAGCATGTCTTCGCTTATAGGAGAGGTAATCCCGGAGATTCGCCGGCGTCGCTTGGTAACGTTCTGCGATATCGGATGGGGGAATCATGCTGGCTTCATCACTGAGGCGAGAACGGTGTTGCGGGCGGCCACCGGTGCTGGGCTACGTCCGAAACTGCATATCGAATCGGCTCCCAAGATGAAAGATATGGAGCAACTGGCACTGTCTCTCGAAGTGGCTGCCATTGGTTGTGCCTCACATCTTTCTCCTGATATGGCGCGGAATCTGTCGGATGGCCACGTCTTCCCCGTCTACTTACCCACCATTCGTAGGGAAGGAGCAGAGGAGCGTATTGATGTCCGCGCGTTACTCGATCAAGGGCTTCCAATTGCCGTTGGATCTGGAAACGGATTAGCAGAAACCCCGGCAAGATCGATGTGGTCCGTACTAGCATCTGCGATGGAGCGGATGCAGCTCTCCCTCCCTGAGGCAATCATTTCCTGTACATTGAACAATGCGATGGCCATGGAAATGTCGCACGAGGTCGGAAGTCTCGAGAATGGGAAACTTGCTGACTTGATCCTTCTTGATCTGGTCGATTACCGCGAAATCGAAACAGCGATGAGCTTCCCTCCCGTGTCGATGGTTATGGTCAACGGGGAGATTGTTCATTCGTCATGAAGGCCTGTGTGTTGGCTTACGCAAAACTGAACCTGTCTCTAGAGGTTTGTGGGTTGCGACTTGATGGCTTCCACGAGATTCGGTCACTTGTGCAAACCATCGATCTTGCAGATCGTATCGAAATCTCTTTGGGAACGCGTATGCGGGTTTCGTGCAGTGAGAAACTAGACGGTCCGAATATCGCCGAACAAGCCGTGCGTGCGTTATTAAGAGAGAAGCGAAGTGAGGCAGGACTAAACATCTGGATTGAGAAGGCCATTCCGATAGGAGCAGGCCTTGGCGGCGGGTCTTCGGATGCGGCGGCAATCCTGGCGCTTGTTAACAAGATGGTGCCACCCGTGATTCCTGAAACCAAGCTGGCTGAGATCGCCGGGGACATTGGATCGGACGTTCCACTGTTCTTGACCGGCGGATGTATGCATCTGGCTGGGCTAGGCCATCCTAAACAGCAGCTCCTCCCTCGCACGGAAACGTTCGTCTTGCTCGTTCCTGATATTCATTGCTCGACTGGGGACGTTTACAATGCCTGGTTGTCCACTAATGAGGCTTCAACCGACCCAATGCTCGGGCGAAACGATCTTTATCCGGCTGCGGTGAGGTGTTACCCAGAGCTTGCCGCGTATCGAAATACGATGAACGAGATTGGCGGACTGTATTCGGGGATGACGGGGAGTGGATCTGCGTTTTTTGCTGCGTTTCCCAGTCGAACTGAAGCATCTCTGGCTTACGAGAAGCTCACGAGACAGGAACCCGGCTGCCGGGTATATTACTGCCAACCAACCAAGTCCGGGTTTGCCGAACCCAGAAATATCGGGTTCGCTGAACCCACAAGCATTGGGTTCGCGGAATAGAAGGGGATGAGGGATGAAGATCGCGATCGACGGTCCGGCCGCTTCCGGGAAGACTTCTTTGGGGCAAGCACTGGCAGAGCAGTTTGGCCTTCGCTTCATTGAAACAGGAAAGATGTATCGTGCCGTTGCCTTGGCGTTTGATCGTGGAATCAAGCTTTCTGACATCGATATCCAGGTAACAGGCGACGAACGCTTCTTGCTGAATGGCCAGGATGTTACCTCGCAGTTACACACCCCGGAATTGGATCAGAAATCGTCTCAAGTTGCGACACTGCCTGACGTTCGAGCCCGCTTGGTTGAATTGCAGCGGAAGATTGCCCGTCAACATGACGTTGTTATGGAGGGGCGGGACATCGGAACGATCGTGTTGCCGGATGCCGATGTCAAGATCTTCCTCAAGGCGACAACGTCCGAAAGGGCGTCTCGTAGGCTCGAACAACGTCAGTGTGGCGAACTTGAGCAAATCACGCGGGAACTGACCGTACGAGATAAGCGCGACTCCGAGCGCGCCATCGCTCCCTTGAAACCCGCGCGGGACGCAACTATAATCGAAACGGACCAAAAGCCTCTTAGAGAGGTCATTTCCGAGGTATCTAACTTAGTGAAGGATCGGTTGGACAACGTTGCTGGGGCGGCTAAGGATCGGGATTAAGAACGGGCTATATACTGTTATCGCGATACTTTGTCTTGTAGCGCTTAAGATATTATTCCGCATCCGGATACGGGGCAGGGAGAACATTGACAAGCGTGGCGAATACATCGCAGTAGCGCGTCATCGCAGTTATTGGGATATTCCCGTATTCACTGTGGCTTTTGGGATATCCAATCGTGTCCATTTTATCTCGCGCAAGGGATTGATGCATGGCAACCCGTTGGTGCAACCCCTCATACGAATGTTTTCGACGATCATCGACCGAGAGAACTTCAACAGAAGCGATTTCCGGAGAATGTTGGCAGCCATGAAACGAGAACGACTCATTGGATTGTTCCCCGAAGGCACAACACAAGGGCAGGTTGATGCGAAGGCCGGAGTCATTCACTTCGCCAAGTTGACTGGCAAGCGGATATTGCCTGTGAATATCATCGCTACCGGGTCCTATCCCCCGAATCACCCATTCCGGTTTCCCCGACTTACCGTGTCGATCGGTGAATCGTTCGTTGTTTCTGACTTACAGGTTGACGAAAACGATGAGAGTACCCGAGCTGAGCAATACCAGCAGATGAGTGAACAATTGATGCTCCGAGTTGATTACGCGTAAGGAATCGAGGAGGATAAGGATTGCTACATAAACGAGAAAGCGGGCTCAGAGAGGCATCTCTGAGGAAGCTCAATGGATGGTGTCAGTAGAGCATGGAACAGCGAATTAAGATGGAAGACGCTTTCGCCGAAAGCGACGTCAAGATGTACAGTCGCGGAGACGTAATCTCCGGAACTGTCGTTCAAGTCAATGAGACCGAGATCCTTGTCGACATCGGCTACAAATCGGAGGGAATCCTTCCGATAGCCGAACTTTCTCCCTTCCGTACCGACGGGAAGGTTGAGGAGGGCGAAGAAGTTGAGGTTCTCGTTACCTACATTGATGAAGAAAAGGGGACGGTATTCGCATCTGAGAAGCAAGCGGAATACGAGAAGCGAATCGATACCCTGGAAGAGGCATACCGTAATGGAGAAGTGATTGAGGGTGAGATTACAGGCGAAGTAAAGAGCGCCGGGTATCACGTCAACCTCGATGGCATCCGTGCGTTCCTCCCAGGTTCCCATCTTGGAGATGATCTGCCTAGTTCGATTGACGAACTCCGCGGACAGAAAATTCAGTTCAAGATCCTTGAGCTGTCCCGACGAGACAAGAATCTTGTCGTCTCGCACAAGGTCTTCATCAAAGAACAACAGAAAGAAAAGCGGATGGCTCTGTTCGAGTCTCTTGAGAAGGATCAGGAGATCGAAGGAACGATCCGCAGTGTTGTTGACTTCGGGCTGTTTGTCGATATCGGCGGATTCGAAGGACTGGTTCACCGGTCTGAGATTGCCTGGAAAGACCTGCCTGTACCGCCGTCAGAATACAAAGTCGGCGAAAAGGTGAACGTCAAGGTTATCGATTTCGATACCGAAAAGGGAAAGGTTTCGCTATCGATTAAACGACTTCGCTCGAATCCTTGGGAAGGTATTTCCGAACGCTTTACAGCCGGAACCCAAGTTACAGGGGCCATTGTTAGTGTGACTGACTTCGGTGCGTTCGTCGAACTAGAGCAAGACGTCGAAGGGTTGGTCCATGTCTCCGAATTGTCTTGGGGACACCCTGCGAGCCCCAAGGATGTCGTCTCCGAAGGGGATGAAGTCACGGTGGTTGTGCTGAGTGTCGATGAGTCAGCTCACCGCATCAGCTTGTCTCTGCGTCGAACGCAGAGCGATCCCTGGGAGGCTGTCACATCCAAGTATCCTCGGGGTGAAGTGGTTGCCGGCTCTGTCACCAAGCTCACCGATTTCGGAGCCTTCATTAAGCTTGAAGACGGCATCGAAGGATTGGTTCATGTCTCCGAACTTGACTGGGGACACGTCAATCATCCTCGCGATGTACTGTCCGAAGGTGACGCGGTTGAAGTAAAGATTCTCAGTGCAGATCCTGCCGAGCGAAGAATCTCCCTCAGTATCCGCGAACTGAAGGACAATCCGTGGAAGAAGTTCGTTGAACGGTTCGCAATTGATGAAGTTGTTGACGGTGTCATCACCGAAATCAAGGACTTCGGCGCCTTCATGAAGATCACGGACGAAGTGGATGGTTTGATCCACGTTTCCGAGATCAGCGACGAGCGAATCGCAACGCCGGCCGATGTACTCGCTGTTGGTGCTAAGATCCAGGCACGGATCATCGGCATTAATGAGGAGAAGCGGCAGGTACGCCTGACTATGCGCAATCTGTTCGGCCCGCCGGAGATTCCGGCAATCTCCTTTGAGGAGCGCGAACGGGAGCGACCAGCATCATCCGGCCGTGGTGGCGGAAAGGGTCGCGGTGGCGGACGCAAAGAACGCGGTGGCGGACGCAAAGAACGCGTAGATCGCAGGTTCCTCGATGACGCCGGCCATGAGTCTCTCAGCATGCGAGACCTGCTTGCCGAAGCGACCGGCGAAGATCACGATACTGAATAACAAATCGACATCGCAAGGAGGATATACGGATGAACAAGGGCGAATTTATCGATCGGCTGGCGGATAAAACCAGCGTGACGAAGAAGGAGGCGCGCCAGCTTCTGGATTCGGTGCTTGATCTGATTCAAGAGACCTTGCTTCAGGGGGATGAGGTTAAGCTGGTTGGATTTGGGAAATTCGCGGTTCGCGCACGAAAAGCAAGCAGCCGCATCAATCCCCAGACCAAACTTCCGATCGAAGTTGAAGCGAAAGTTGTGCCGCTCTTCCGACCAGGCAAGGAGCTGAAGCGCCAAGTTGAGAAGAAGCTTAAGGTTACGTCGAAAGGCGGCGTTTCTAGAGTCTAATCGCTCTGTTCCATCTCTAAGACAGAAGACCGGCCTCGAAATATGGGGCCGGTCTCTTCTTTGACGCAAGGAATCTAGCGAACTCGAATTCTCTCTGCGACGATAATTGACGCAAGCTCCAGGACGGCGGTGTCAAGATCATCATTGATAACTAGAAAATCGAAACATGGCAGATCCAGCATCTCACGCTTTGCAACCTCAAGCCGCCGCAGGATCTTTGATTCTTCCTCTGTATTGCGTTTCCGGAGCCGCGCTTCGAGTTCTTGCATTGAGGATGGAGCCAGGAAAACATAGATCACCTTTGTGTCTCTCAGATCCGTTTTCTGGAGCGTCTTGGCGCCTTCGACTTCGACATTGAGAATGATATCCAATCCTCTCGCGACAAAGTCCTCGATCTGTGAGCGCGATGTCCCATAGTGATCATCCAAGTAGGTTACGTGTTCGAGGAAATCGCCCGCTTCAATCTGCTGAAGGAACTGCTGCTCGGAAACGAAGACGTAATCTTCCCCATCCACTTCACTGGGGCGCTTGGCCCTGGAAGTATAGGAAACCGAATAGACCAAGTTAGGCAGCTTCGCCATCACCAGATCGATGACCGAATTCTTCCCTGCACCCGACGGGCCAGTTACAACAAATGCCAACCCGTTTCCGATTCCTTTGCGGCTCTCGATCAGACTATTCGACATTCTGTAGCTGCTCCTTAAACTGCTCGACTGCGAGCTTCATGTCCACGACAATGGAACTGGTCGATGTATCTCGCGCCTTCGAACCGAGCGTGTTGACTTCGCGAAGCATCTCCTGGCTGAGGAAATCAAGCTCCTTCCCAATGGGGGTGTCTTTCTCTAGGACTTGATTCGCGCGATCTAGATGAGTCTCCAGACGAACGATTTCTTCCTGAACATCGAACCGATCGGTAAGCAAAGCGATTTCAGATTCCACCCTGGATGGATCCAGCTTGAGCTGCAGAGCGTCGATCTTCTCATTGAGCCGGTTTCGGATTTCCTCCAGTACGACAGGAAGGCGTTCCTTCACCTGATCTAGGGAAGCACGAATTCTGGCAGTAATCGCACCCAGCTCGGACTTGAGTTCGCTGCCTTCTCGTGCGCGTCCGGAATTCGCTTCTTCGATGGCTGCAGTGAGGGCCTGCTCTAGGATCTGCCAGAGTTCTTCATCCTCGGCATGCAAGGGCTGCAGTCCGCCGGCACGACCAAGGTCCTCCAACGTCGGAGGCTCCTTGATTTGCAGTAGTTGTTGAATGTCCTGAAGCTCTCGATAGACGCTTTGAGCGGCTCCGTGATCGAGTGGGTTGTCGTTGCCTCCGGCACCAACATGATTGACGCTGATCCATACGCTGATTTCGCCTCTCGCAAACCTCTCCTTCAGTCGAGCCTCGATACGTGAAAGAAGCTGCGGATGGTCGTTGAACGAGCGAATACGTGTGGATAGGAAACGATGATTAAGCGATCGAATGCTAACCTCCGCCCTCCAGTTGTTACCCTCAGCCACACCCACTCCGAATCCAGTCATACTCTTAACCATAATTCTCCTTTGCCAACAACACAGAAGCATATCCTACCACGGAACGCAGATCGCCAGTGACATCTCCAGAGGTGGCATACCTGACCGTTTGCGTGGCCGTCAGGTTGCTGGCTCTCGCTAGTGTCATTAACACCTCGATGGCTCCGGTTCCGCAAATGGTTAGTTCCTCGGCATGGCACAACCGATGGAATCCGGGGACATCCAGCGCAAGGATATGATCCAGGGCTCTGTTGTCGAGTGATCGAGCTACATCATCAGGCTCATAGTGCGTGAAATCGGAGCTTGCGATAATGAGCCCCTTTCGTTCGCCTAGGGCCTTTGCTAGCGCTCTCGCAGCCTCCTGAACCTCAGATAGCGGCGCAGGGCTGATGCAAATGGGAACGATGGCTGTTTCAAGCCCCCATAGATATTGAATGAACGGTAGTTGGACCTCGATGGAATGCTCTCGTACGAACGGCGCCTCTTCCTGTTTGAATCCTGCGGCCACCAAACGAGACATCATGTCCTTGTCAACAGGTGATTCACCCAGCGGTGTCGCCCAAACCGAATGAGGAGATAGTGAGAACCAGTGGCCGAGTCCAGTATGACTTGCCCCCAAGATCACGACTACCTCAGGTTTGCCACGGTTCGCGACCTCCTGAAAGCCGACAGCGGCAACGCTACCCGAGTAGACATAACCGGCATGAGGCACGATGAGCCCCACGGATGATGTCAGTGAGTTGCGCCTGCCTGATCCAGCGTCAACCAAGAATCCGACGATCTGTCTGCGCAATTGCTCAGGCTGACTCGGGTAAAACGCGCCATCGACAATAGGGGAGCGTATACAGTCGTTCATGAATGCATTGTAGCGATCATGACATCGAACCACCAAGCAAATCGTAACACTTTGGATCTTGACGCTCCAAGGCGGTTTGCGTAACATCCCCTTCGAACCTTGGGAGATCGTCTAATGGTAGGACAGCGGGTTCTGGTCCCGTCAGTGAGGGTTCGAATCCTTCTCTCCCAACCAGTTGTCAGAACGCGTTCCTTCGGCCACTGCGTCGAAGGGATTCTTGTAGAAAGGCACTGCTGTGCAACCAGCAAGCACGGCGGACTGCTGGTTGCAGCCCCCCTAGGTGGCGCAAGCAACTGAGGCCCTTCCCTCGCCCGAGCTGGGGCGTGCTTCGAGCCCCATGCACTTGCTGGAATGGCGAACGATCTACGGTTCCTCAGCTGGCTCCGGCGTAAGGTCGAGTTCATCCTGGATTTGGGCGATCCGTAGGATGATGTAGGTTGGTGGCTCAACGTGTGAAGCCAACTCTCCGCTGGACTGAGCAGCTAGGACGTCGAAAGCTTCATAGAAGCTATCCAGTGCCGGTTCAAGCTTCCCTTGTGCGTATTGAGTATCTCCAAGGAGAATCCACGCCTCAATCGATGTTGGATCGAGAGCGACGGCGTCAAGTAGCAGAGCTTCCGCGACAGCGAATGCCCCCTGATAGAGTTCGTGGCGCCCGAACGTGATCCACTTCTGCACGAGAAGCTCGTCAGTCAACTCGGGCTCAACTCGAATCTCGATCCGGACTGGCGAGGAACTGGATGTGCCCGTCCACATGCCTTCCGGCACCGGGTCAATCCCAGCAGTCGAGACGACGACAGAGACATCATAGATCCCAGGGGGCGCACTCTCGCTACCTTCAGCATCGAGCCCGTACCAGGCGACGGCGACTCCAGTTCCGGTAAGAATGAGGTGCGACGGGACATCCTCGGCAAGAAGCTTGATCGACCACGGTAGCTCCCCCCTGGACGATTCGAACGTGACAAGCGCCATCCACGGCAAACCGACATCTCCGAAGACGACCGGCTCAATCTCCCGTAATACTAGTCTCTCGCGAACTCGCCCGGCTTCGGCTTCGGTGATGTCTCCCGATGCGACCAGCGCATCCAGCTCGGCCAGCTCGGCCGCGATCTCTTGGTTGTAGAGCACGTCGTTCAGCGCTCCCTGATTGGCAAAGCTCACTTCGAATAGAAGCGGCCATCCGACATAGGAGATGACGTCGCCCTCGTTGATCAGGAGTCCGACATCGAGCGTCGGTGCAGCAGTCACGAGCACCGATCCAAGTATCATGATAGTCGCGATGAGAAGCGTACAATGTCTTCGCATCCTCGTTCACCTCCTATTCATCACTCACGTGAATCTGGCCGCGGCAATCCCCGCGGGTGGCGTTGCCGCCGGCCCGTCCACCTGCATTAACGCCCGTTCCAACTGCGCTGTCGCAGAACGTGTTGATCGGCCTTCCGTCCGCCTCGAATCTCAGTTGAATCGTGCCTGAACCTGCAGGCCACAAAACGAGTGAACCCGCTGTGGGATCCCGCCACCAGTAGTCTGAGTAGTTGTAACGCATAAGGCAGTCTTCTCTTCCACTGGTCACGCCTCCCGCAGCAATGACCCTCAACCGTAGTTCTGTGCCGGCTACGCTTATTACCGAGATCATGCTCGTGTCGGTATCGCCGTGGTGCTCCATACTCACGGCGTGTCCGAGCTCGTGAGCGATCGTCGCGGAGAGGTCTTCGGTCGCAACTGGAATCGGGATCACAATGCCGCCCCCAATCGCAAGATTCTGCAATCGGAAGTGCTTGCTCCGGTCGACGCGAACCTGCAGAACGTACTTCGGCGGTCCGATCGGTGTTGAATCGTCGAGCACCGTTCGCGAGTTTGTCTGGCATCCGGGCACGTAGCCAAGCGTCCCAACACCCAGGTTCATGTTGACCAAATGCAGTCCATGCTGGGCACAACGCGAGGCGTATCCGCGGTTGAAGTTTATCTGGCGCACGTTGTCGCCGTTGTATTCGGCAGGATCAATTAGGTGGCAGCGAAGTTGCGATGCGTTCACGAAGTAGCCGAGTCCTAGATTGTGTTGGTCGTGAATGAAGAGGTCTTTCCGCCGAATGTCGGTGCGTGTATGCGTCCCCTTGATCAGGAAGCCGCGGTACTCCTCGTAGTTGGAGAGTCCGTCTCCGGGCCCTTCGCCGACCGGCTGGTTATCCTGATCGCGATTGGCTGCACGCCCGCGATCGTTGTGCCTGGTCGCGTCGGCGATCCGGTTCTCGTCGGCGTCGAACGGGATTGTCACCCGGTTGTCGGCTTGCTCGTTGGCTAGCCCTGGGCTCATGACTGGGAGTACGCCAAATGGCCCGCCCATAGCAAAACCCTCGATGACTTGAGGCACTTCGGCCCGTTTCCATGGAACCGATTCATACGGCGCATTCGCTGTCGATCGGATAAACGCCCACGCCCCGTAGTCCTCGCATTCGACGGTAAGGGTGTACTCGCGCACAGGGCGTTGGGTCTCCGCCTTCTGATAGAACTTCTCCGCTCGCCCGGCAAACATGTGTTCGTCGGAGCACTCGTGGTTCGCTCCCTCGGGGATCCACAGATCGAAGCTGACATCGTCGTGATTGCCTCCGTTGAGGCAGAAACCACGCTCAGTCATTGTGTTGAGTAGTTGAAACTTGTGAATGCGACACATGTGCGGTCGCGCGTCGACCCACGTGTTTCCGTCTTTGTAGACGAGATACGACCGCTTGGTCACCGTGTTCGCCGCCGTTCCTCCCAGCGGCAGCCAGGTGAAGTCAGTTAGCTCCATCCGAATGCCGGGTTTGACGATTTGAAGCTTGATCTTATCCGGCGGGGGCACGTTGTCGGAGCACTGGAACGCATACGGATTATCGATTCGGACTTCGATCTCGACTTCCGTTTCTTGCAGCGGAGCCTCGTAGATCACGAACCGACCGATGTTCCCCTTCACGAATCGTCCGCCGCCTTTGACGATCGTCCATATCCAGCGGACGTCATCGTTGTAGCTGCGCGATGTCCTGTCCGGAATGCACCGAATCGAGGTGCAGATTAGGTCGACGGCGTCAGGATCCTGCAGATCGACCGCCTCAAGCCTTACCCACTCCCTTTGGGCGATGATGTCATCGGGCGGCGTCAGGATCTGAGCGACGAGGTCCTGGCACGGCTTCTTCCAATCCGGCGGCTCGGCTCGGCAATCATTTAGCTCCGGCGTAATCTGAACTGCCGCAGGCAGTGTGTACGCAGTCGATGTGATGCTGACTTCGTAGACGTTCGGATTCCCGCTGTCGTCGTCGCGTTTCGTTTGAATCGTGATCCATCGCTGGACCGTCTGATCGATCGGTTGGCTTGGGTTGTCGTCGATGATCTGAAGGAGGATTGTCGTCGTCTTCGTCTGCCCCTTCTCAACGTACGGAGGCATGAAGATCACCCGATCACCGACATCCTGATTGACGGGTGTCATGCAGCCAATCTCGACGAAATCGCCTTCACCTTGCTGGATTTGCCACTCGAACCTTACCTTGCCCGTCAGGGTGCGCATCCGGAATGAACCCTCTTCGGGACAGCGAGGGCACGGTTCGCAGTACCACCACAACTCGTCGAAGTCGAGACCGACAGCCTTCAACGGAACGAAATCGTCACGGTTGATGGTCAGCATTTCGGAGATCGGGTCCAGACCGCCGTCCATCGCCGGGGAGACTTTCTCTTCGACACGGATGTTGCACTCCGGAGGGATGCATGGAATCGGTTCCACCGGCAATTCAGTGTCTATGTCGATCGGCTGATACCGTACGCACTCCGCAGTGGTGACGACAGCGCCTTGCTGCCCATCGGCGTCTTCGTAGACGCCGATGGCTTGCCAGATGAATGCCTGGCCCTGCTCTAGGACCAGATCGAGAGGGAGAAAGACTTCGGTGGCCTCGGAATCAATGGGACCGAACCTCGCTAGCAGCTCGGTGTCAGGAAGAAGGACTCCATCTGTTTTCTCAATCAGTCCTTCAGCAGGGATTTCCTCCCCGCTCTCCTCGAGGAGTTCGCGTGCTGCCTTGACCCATCCCCAGCCCGAGAGGCCCCGGCCCTCCAGTTGCTCGCGCTGTTCCGGCGTCAATCGATCCCACAGCGGCTCCCATACGCCGGCCGTTGTTGTCACCGGTTGTCCTGGTGTCGGTGTGGGCGTCGGAGTTGGTGTGGGCGTCGGAGTTGGTGTGGGCGTTGGCGTCGGTGTAGGTGTGGGAGTTGGTGTAGGTGGCGGGTATCTGCCGCAGGGATTGTCGTAGATGAAGATCTCGTACCAAAGGAACTGGCCCGTCGCTTCCCATCGGAAGATCGCTTGCGGCGACGCAATTGACGTTGTTACGTCTCCGACACACGGTCCGAGCGGTTCGACCGTCTCCAGTGTGGCCTCGCCGATCGGC
>JAGLYB010000106.1 GCA_023132545.1 Candidatus Bipolaricaulota bacterium | reverse complement strand
CTGCCAAGCTTGCCATCATGAAATCAGGCGAGGCAACTCGGTAGTTGCGATCGCGAATGAATCCCGGTACTACACCATATGCTGTTGCCAATGTTCGGACTTGGACAAACATGAGATCGGACTATTCCATTGAACCGCAAGTGCTCCTGTAGAAAGCTGGGTGGCTCTCCATAGTAGTTGTCGTAGTGGGGATACAACGAGGGATTGGAATCAGATACTGCGCCCAGCTTGGATCCAAGCGACCCAAACAAAAAGGGGAAGCCGAAGCCTCCCCTTTCGAATCTCTTTGCTGTCGCCGTGTAGATACTACTTCTTGGCGACGGTATCTTTGAGGTTCTTACCGGCCTTGAACGCAGGAACGGTCTTTGCAGGCGTCTTGATCTTCTGCCCAGTCTGAGGGTTCATGCGAGTCGTCGCTTTTCGCCTGCGAGTTTCGAATTTGCCAAACCCGGTAATGATCACAGGTTCGCCCTTTTTCAGCGAAGCTGTAACTACTTCCACCACACCGTCCAATGCCGCTCGTGCATCCTTCTTTGTGAGCCCCGTCTTCTTCGCGAGTTGCTCAACGAGTTCTGCTTTGTTCACGTCTACCCCCTTGGATTATGAGAATCTGGCGCCAGTATAGCGATGAAGGGTATCGTTGCCAAGTCTGTATCGTAGAAGACTTATGGGTTTGCTCGATTTTGATGGCGGGAATGCCCTATTCATGCGGATTTCACGCGAGCTGGAAGAAACATGGCGATTCGGCCCAAGGGGCGGCAGTTTG
The DNA here is from genome assembly GCA_023132545.1 of Candidatus Bipolaricaulota bacterium. Classification (GTDB taxonomy): domain Bacteria; phylum Bipolaricaulota; class Bipolaricaulia; order UBA7950; family UBA9294; genus SPBW01. The sequence goes on along the minus strand of JAGLYB010000106.1, from coordinate 1,889 downwards.
CGCGTATCCGAGCCATTTGCACGTTGCAGAAGCGCTCGGACACCTTGAACCTTCGTCTCTTTGTTACCCTAGTACGCTTTCGAAGGCCGCTTCGAGGATGCGCATGCCTTCGTCGATCTCTTCATCGGTGATGACGAACGATACGAGAACACGCAGCACGTTACCCTGCAAACCGGCAGTCGGGAAAATGGCGCCATTCCTCAGTGCCGCGGTCGCAATCTTTCCTGTCAGTTCTGTAGCAGGCTCTTTGGTTTGGCGGTCGGTCACAAGCTCCATTGCAACCATGGCGCCGATCCCACGGACATCGCCGATGACGTCATATTTCGTAGCTAACCGTTGGAAGTGAGACTTGATTCGATCCCCTACGTGGGTTGCCTGAGCCAATAGGTTGTCTTCGTCAATGGTGCGGATGACTTCGATGGCCGCACGGCAGGCGAGTGGATTGCCGGCATAGGTTCCGCCGATGGCGCTTCCAATCGGGGCATCCATAATCTTGGCCTTGCCGACAACGCCGGACAGAGGAATTCCTGAGCCCAGCGACTTGGCCACACAGATTAGATCAGGCTGTACGTCGAAGTGCTCGAATGCGAAGAACTTGCCGGTGCGGCCGATTCCCGATTGCACTTCATCGAGCGCCAGCACGAAGCCATATTTGTCGGCCAGTCTACGCATAGCGGGCAGGAACCAAGCTGGAGGAACAAGGAAACCGCCTTCACCGATGACCGGCTCGACGACCATTACGGCCACTTCTGAAGGATCGACGAGCGTGAGAAGGGAGCGCTCGATGTCTTCGGCCGTGATCGAGTTGCGATATTCGTAGGGATAGGGAAGCCGATAGACATCAGAGGCGAATGGGCCGAAGCCATACTTGTACGGCTTGGCCTTGTGTGTCATGGTCATTGCCAGAAGCGTGCGACCATGAAATGCGTTTTCGAAAACCAGTATAGCCTTACGCTTGGTATAGGCGCGGGCGATCTTGACCGCATTCTCCACAGCCTCAGCACCGCTGTTGAAAAAGGCGGCTTTCCTTGGGCCGTCGATGGCTGTGTGCTCGCATAGGAGCTTGGCCAGTTCGATGAACGGCGCATAGGGAACGGCAGTGAAATCGGTGTGCAAATACCCGTCGATCTGATCCTTCAAAGCCGCGACCACGCGCTCATTTCGTTGGCCGACAGCAAGGCAGCCCCAACCGCCCGAGAAATCGAGGAAGCGATTGCCATCGAGGTCCTCGATGATGGCTCCCTGGGCTTGTTTGATGATAAACGGAGCATAGGTCTCCAACGGCGCGGCTACGTACTCGGCTTTGGTGGCAAACACTGCAGCTGACTTGGGGCCGGGTAGCTCAGTTTGAATCCGGGTGAACTTACGTTCGATCATCGTTCCTCCTCAGGTCCGTCCACAGCGTGGGCGCATGGTAGCGAATCACAACGTCCACAGCATGGGCGCATGGTACCGAATCACAACCTCCACGAAGTGGAGGCCCTCCACGAGGTGGAGGCATGGTACCGAATTGCTGTTCGGGGTTTCAATGACAAGGTGCGACGGGCTAATCGACGACGATTATACGGCCGGGAGGAACCAAGGTTACCTTGAAGTCCAGGCCCTCGTAATGGCCACTGGCAGCCTCGAGTTTCTTGAGCTGAGCCTTGTAGCGACTGGAGATATGGACACAGTAGAGTTCTTTCTTGACGCGGGCATCGCGGGCACATGCGATGGCCTCAGTCAAAGTGGCGTGCTTATATTCCTTACGATCGCTCTCGTCCAGGAACGTTGTGTCGTGACACAGTATCTCTGTGTCGGCCACATACGCCGGCTTGATGCCGACTGAATCTCCTCCATAGGAGAACAGCTTCTGGTGATAGTCTTCGGAGACCGCCTCTCGGCCTTCT
>JAGLYB010000105.1 GCA_023132545.1 Candidatus Bipolaricaulota bacterium | reverse complement strand
CCCGTGCGGTCAGTCCGTCAGAGTTTGGTGTGTTAACACGCCAAACGTCTAAGGCGCTTGATTTAATGATTGAAGAATACGGTGCGGAGGCTCAGCCTCCACACCGTTGTCAACAATCGATTAGGACTTCGTTACGGACAGCCGCAGTTGGTGCTCGAAGAACAACAATTGCAGCCCCACCAAAAGAATGGGAAGCATCCTGTATTGCAGTCCTCTACGAACACAAGTGCTGTACGACACGAACAATTGGTGATCGCAGCAATTTCTTGATATGCACAAGATGTGCATGACGAAATACACCAATAGCATGCACAAGGATCCCGAAGAGTGAAGTATCGGGATAGTGTGCCGACAGACGTGTCCACGTATAGTTTGTACTGCCCAGCAACAACCGCAATCCCGTTCATATCAAGCTGTAGCCAGCTCCCCTGCCAAATGGCCGAGGAAACAGGAGCGTCATGAATCACGGAATAGACCACTTGCTCGCAATTGTTGACGATCCGCCACCCCAGCACCAAGCTATCCGGGCACGGGCAGCAGCAGCCCCACCACCAGGTCGCTGAGTCCTCAACCTTGAACTGAATCTCTTCCCCAAGATTGTAGCTCGTACCGAATATGGAAGAAGCCATTACTGCACTTCCGACCGTCATTGAAAGAAACAGAACCACCCAACCAATTCTTGCCCATTTTGAACGCACAGCGCTCACCTCCAGTACCAGATAGATTCTATACACTCGGGTCGAGAAATAGTGTCATCCACATCACATCACGCCGCTTGCCTGTATCCAATGGATTTGTGCTTGCATTGTATGCCCTCTTCTCGCTACCCTAGTGATGGGAGGTGAAAAAATGACGAGAAAAGAACTCACAGACAAGCTCTCAATCTATATTCCGCAAGGGAAAATCGCAAAACAACCGGTGGAGCGTCTTATCAACCTTGGGAAGAAAAAGGATCGTTCGGTCAATTACCTCGTTGTCGAGGCCATTATCGAATACCTGGACAAAGAGGAAACACGCAACTAAGAACGAACCACGGGCAGTTTCACTTCGGCTCGCTGTTGGCAGCCGTTATGAGTTTGCGCGTGGTTCTTGTTGTTGGACGTTCGTGGGGGCGTTGAGCCGGCTCAAGAGACTGTACTCAGACCACACATGCCAATGAAAGGAATCCTTCGTCAATGCCTATCTCGAAAACTCAGAATGGATCTCATTCTGAAGCCGTTTTCGCCCTCTCAGCGCAGCACGCGCTAGACCAACTTGGCGGGTCTCGCCAAGACGGACTATCGCATGAGGAAGCGGAACGGCGTCTGGAAACCTATGGTTTGAATCAGCTGCGTCGCAAGAAATCACCTTCCTTGTTCGTGATCATGGTTCGGCAGCTTCGAAGCTTTCTCATCCTGATCCTGGTCGCGGCTGTCATCGTATCGGTCTTGGTTGGCGACTGGATCGAAGCTTCTGTTATTCTCGCCATCATCCTTCTCAATGCCCTGGTCGGCGCTTTGCAAGAACGGAAGGCCGAACGAGCCTTGCAGAGCCTAAAGGAATTGGCAGCTCCGGATGCACGTGTGCTTCGAGATGGAACAACGCAACTAATCCCGGCTCGGAATCTGGTTCCCGGAGACTTGGTGTTCCTTGAAGCAGGTTCCGTGGTTCCCGCCGATCTGCGACTGGTGGAATCGTCCCGCTTACAGATCGAAGAAGCCTCTCTAACCGGTGAATCGGCTCCTGTAATCAAAGATGCCGAGCTCATCCTCGACGCGAAGGCTCAGCTTGCCGACCGGGTCAACTGTGCGTTTGCCAGCACGAAAGTAACCTACGGACGAGCCGTTGGAGTGGTCACAGGGACGGGGCACAACACGCAAGTCGGCCGCATCGCCACCCTCCTTGAAGCCGACGAAGATCCACCACCTCTGCAGCGAAAGCTGGAGACTTTCGGACGTGTCATGGGGATTGCCGTCCTGATCATCTGTGGACTGCTGTTTGCCGTCGGCCTGTTACGGAGTGCCGATGTCAGCACGCTCTTCTCCCAGGGGGTCTCCGCGTTTTGGACTTCGCAACGAGAGATCGTGATCGGGCTGTTCATTGTTGCCGTGAGTCTGGCCGTGGCTGCAGTCCCCGAGGGACTTCCTGCTGTCGTGACGATGACGCTCGCTCTGGGCACACAGAAGATGCTCGCAAGAAATACGCTGGTTCGCCGACTTCCCTCCGTAGAGACTCTAGGTTCGGCCACCGTCATCTGCACGGACAAGACGGGGACGCTAACGCAAAATCGCATGACAGTGACCCAGCTTTGGACGACATCGGGGACCTACCACTTGTCTCAGGAAGAAGCCGGCTTAGCTGACGAGATTCGGCTTGATGGACAGCGCATTACAGTGGAGGACCATCCGCAACTGAGAAAGGCGTTGACTGTCGGATTCTCTTGTAACGATTCCGAACTCACATCCGCCGGCAATTCGGAATTCATCGGAGACCCGACTGAAGGCGCGTTGCTCATCGCAGCCCGGAACGCAGCACTCGATATCACGCAGAAACCGGCTCGCATAGCGGAAGTCCCATTCGACTCCAAACGCAAACGGATGACGACAATCCATGATGTCAAAGACCTGCCGGGGTTCACCGCCTCGGATTCCAAGTGCATCGCCTTCGTCAAGGGAGCGGTCGACGGACTCCTGCCACACTGTTCGAGCATAGAGACAGCTGTCGACATTGGGCCCTTATCTCATGACGCTCTGACGGGCATTCAGAACGCTAACGATGATATGGGGAACGGTGGGCTACGCGTGTTGGCAATGGCCTACCGCTTGCTCGACCAAGTTAGCAATGAGCCCAATGCAGAGGAGATCGAGACCGAACTCACCTTTCTCGGCCTGATCGCCATGCAAGACCCGCCACGGCCAGGAGTTGCTGAAGCCGTAGCCACAGCCAAGGGAGCAGGCCTCCGCACGATCATGATCACCGGGGACCATGCTGCGACTGCGGCAGCCATTGCCCGGCAAATAGGGATTCTGCGTTCCGAGGGGATCGTTTTGGAAGGCGCTTCATTGGATACGATGTCTACCGAGGATCTCTCCTCTCAGATTGCAATGATCGATGTATTCGCCAGGGTGTCGCCTCAACACAAGGTTCGCATTGTCGAGGCCTTGCGATCCGAGGGGCACATCGTGGCCATGACCGGCGACGGCGTCAATGACGCTCCTGCTCTGAAGAAGGCTGACATTGGAATCGCCATGGGAATCACGGGAACGGATGTGGCCAAGGATTCCGCAGACATGGTGCTCGTCGACGACAACTACGCGTCCATCATCTCCGCTATTGAGCAAGGCCGCGTCATCTACGACAACATCCGCAAGGCCGTCTTCTATTTGCTGACCTGCAATTTCGCCGAGATCGCCATCCTCTTCCTTGCCACATTGCTTGGATGGCCAGCGCCGCTTACGGCAATTCAGCTTCTGTGGCTCAACTTGGTGACCGACGGCGCCCCCGCCCTCGCCCTCGCATTGGAGAAAGAGGAGCCGGGCATCATGTCACGACCGCCTCGACCGCCCGCCGAACCCATTATCGATCGCCGTATGTTGCGTGGTTTCCTGATTCAGTCAACGGCATTGGCCGGCAGTGTTCTCGGCATTTTCCTGCTTGCGCTTCGAGGGAGTTGGTCCTCCATAGCAGGCACGATGGCGTTTGCTACGCTTGTGCTGGCGGAGCTTTTCCGCGCCTACAGCGTGCGGTCCGAAGATATCCCAATTCTAGAACTCGGATGGCGCTCCAATCGCTGGATGCAATACGCCGTACTCTCTTCGGCGACACTGTTGCTGCTCGTGCTGTATGTCCCTCCGTTCCCTTCCATGTTCAAGATTCAACTTCTTAAGGCAGGTCCATGGGCCCTCATTCTCCCGTTTGCACTGATTCCCATGCTGGCAACCGAAACTAGAAAGGGCATCCAGCGGGCGTGGGAACGGCGGGTGCAGGCCTAGAAACGCTAGCCCCCTGTGTAGGCCTGTGTGGATTTCGTTACAACGAAGCAAGAAGATCTGGTGAGAACACATGCATGAGATTCAGGGAGGCTGCCGATGGAGAAGTGGGGGATTCGTCGATTCCAACAAGCACTGAGCGCTGGAGCCACGACCAGCGTTCGAATCGTCGAAGACTGTCTCAACCGAATCGAGCAGATTGATCGAGGGGAAGACGGTCTACACGCCATCATCGAGATCAATCCAGACGCCATCGCGTTGGCCAAACAGCTCGATGCCGAACGATCGCAGAGTCAAGTTCGCGGTTCGCTACACGGAATTCCCCTCGTACTCAAGGCAAATATCGACACCGCCGATGGCATGACAACGACAGCCGGCTCTCTGGCGTTAAGGGGCAACATTTCGGAGAAGGACGCATTTCTGGTGAGCCGCCTACGAGAAGCAGGAGCCATCATCCTCGGCAAGGCGAACCTGTCCGAATGGGCCAATTTCCGTGGAAACCGTTCGATCAGCGGTTGGAGCAGCCTGGGAGGTCAGACGCGCAATCCACACGATCGGCTTCGATCGCCGTGTGGTTCCAGTTCCGGCTCTGCCGTAGCCGTGGGCGCTGGTTTGTGTCCGATCTCAGTAGGGACGGAAACAGACGGATCCATCGTCTGTCCGGCGCAAACCTGCGGCGTGGTCGGGATCAAGCCAACGGTTGGATTGGTCAGTCGATCCGGCATCATCCCCATCGCTCATAGCCAAGATACTGCCGGACCGATGGCGCGTTCGGTCGAGGATGCCGCGCATCTGCTCAATGTGCTAGCGGGGGAAGATCCCCGCGATCCATCCACCGTATATTCGATGGTTGGCAGCAACATCGACTTCACACGCGACCTAACACCGACTGCTCTTCGAGGTGCGCGACTTGGCGTCGTGCGGTCATATTTCGGAGCCCATCCCAAGATCGACCGTTTGATCGACTCGGCACTCGACAAGCTCCGTGATCTAGGCGCCGAGCTGATCGATCCTGTGACCATCGAAACGAACGGGAAATGGGCCGACACCGAGTTGGAGGTGTTGCTCTACGAGTTCAAGCACGACTTAAACGCCTACCTCGCATCACTTGGCCCCGGCGCGCCTGTTCGCAGCATGGCCGAGGTCATTGAGTTCAACCGAGAGCATTCCGCCCAGACGATGCCCTACTTCGGGCAGGAGCTGATGGAGAAAGCCCAGGCCAAGGGTCCTCTGACCGATCCGGCTTACCTCGACGCACTAAGTGCCAACCACCGTCTGACACGCGAAGAGGGAATCGACGCAACACTTCAGGCTGATTGCCTTGATGCGCTCATTGCGCCGACGGGCGGTCCCGCATGGTTGATCGATCGCACACTCGGTGACGTTTGGGTTGGAGGTCGATGCTCGTCCGCCCCCGCTGTCGCTGGGTATCCGCACATCACCATTCCGGCAGGATTCATCGAGGGATTGCCGGTGGGGTTGTCATTCTTCTCCACTGCTTGGCAGGAAGCCAAACTCATTCGCTATGCCTATGCGTTCGAGTATGCAGCCGCGAGCAATTGCACTTAGCATCCCTCATTGAGAGCTGGTGTTCGTAGCCTGCAGATTGATCAATCCTCTTGTTCAGCCTGCCATTTCAGTGCGGTAGCAACGCCAATTCCTGCCTCAAATTGATGGCCGACGCTTCGAAGCCCGGTTTCGATTGCACCGATGGTAGCTAAGATATCGCCCATGCAGACGGCGCCCATGTGGCCAACACGGAAGTACTCGCTCTTGATCTTGGGGTGGAGGCCTCCGGCAACAATGACGCCAGCCTGTTTGATGGCAGGCAACAGGTCGCCTGCAGCAACACCGTTCGGATAGCGACAGGCGGTCAGCGTATTGGCTTGATCCTTAGGCTCCGTGGCTACGAAGCCCATGCCTAGACTCTGAACTGCTGCGCGAAAGGCATCGGCAAGAAGCTCGTGACGCGCAAATCGTGCCGACATCCCCTCATCGACGATTTGACGAAGACTGACATCCAGTGCGGCCACCAGATTGACGGCCGGCGTTCCGAAGTAGCTGGGTTTTCGACCCTCATACGCGGTCATAATCGGCAGCCATTTTGCCCAATCTGCATAGTAGCTGCGCACAGACGACGATCGCGCAGAGGATGCTTCCATGGCTCTCGGACTGGCAACCAGCAGTGCGAGGCCAGGCGGAACTCCAATCGCCTTCTGCGACGCCGTCAACACGACATCCAAACCCCAATCCCCCTGCTGGATTTCTTCACCCGCCACCGAGCATACGCCGTCAACAATCGACAGCACGTTGTAGTGCTGGGCCAGCTCTCCGATCGAACGAATGGGCATACGCACAGCCGTCGATGTATCAACGTGCGTCACTGTCAGCAGTTTGTACTCGCCCCCCTTCAGGGCATCTTCGACTTGATTCAAATCCAAAGCCTCTCCAATGGGGGCATGGAGAACTGTCACATCAGCGCCGTGACGGGTCAACAGATCCTCGAACCGATCTCCGAACACACCTGTGGAAAGAACAAGCGCCCGATCGCCAGGCTCTATCAGGTTGGCACCAGCCAGCTCCATCGCCAGCGTGCCAGACCCGGCCACGATGAACGGCTGCCCTTCAGGAGCAAGCCACACTTTCCGCATGTTCTCCAAGGCGCAGCCAAATGCATCAATGAAATTCGGTGCAACGTGGCTCGTTGTCGGTGCTCCGAGCGCCTGCAATACCTCGGGTTCAAATTCAATCGGTCCGGGAATCATCAATAACGAGCGATCTTTCATAGACGCAAGCTCCTTTGGCTTTCGAGTTCGAGTATCCGGCAATCGATCAGGATCGACTTCAGACGTTCGATTTCCGGCTGTTCCAGGTCTCGAGGATCAGATCTGAAACTGGCCATTCTCAGAGAAGGTTTCTCCATTCACTCGGACGATGCCTCCTCGCCTCAGATCGCAAACCATGTCCCAGTGAATGGCTGAATCGTTCTTGCTCCCTGTTTCCAGAAATCCTTTCCCAAGTGCCAGGTGAACCGTGCCACCGATCTTCTCATCGAACAACGTGTCGCCGGTGAATGTCTGGATGCCCGGGTTGGTACCAAAAGCAAACTCTCCGACAAACTTGGCGCCGTCATCAATGGCCAACATTTCCAGAAGGAATGCCTCGTTCTTGGCAGCCGTCGCTTTCACAACCTTGCCCTTCTCGAACCACAAGCGAACGTCTTCCACTTGCCGGCCACGATAGCAGGCAGGGTACGAAAAGCGAATGTATCCCTCGACCGAATCCTCGATCGGTCCGGTGAAGATCTCACCGTCTGGGAAGTTCTCGTGACCATCACAGTTCTCCCAAAATCGGCCATTGTAGGTCAATCGCAAATCCGTGTCTTCGCCCTGCAGATGGATCTCATTCCGCTCGGATAACCAGTCGATCAAGCGTTGCTGCTTCACAGAGACTGCTTTCCAGGCCACGATCGGATCCAGTTCGGCAACCAGACAGGCACCAAAGACGAAGTCCTCGTAATCGCGCAGCGACATCTCGGCAGTCTGGGCGGCGGCATGGGTCGGATAGGCCGTTCCTACCCAATGCAGCTCCTTGCTGGCCATACGCTCGAACAACCGATTGTTAATCGGATGCATAGCTTTGGCACGATGAGCCTGCTTTGCTGGATCTACGTTGTTCAGACGCTTGGTATTGACGTCGGTCCAGATGGTGATGCTGGTATCGATGTCTTCATTGGCCTGTTTCAGGAATTCGGGATAGAAATCAAGCTGTGCATCGGATGCATAGGAATAGAACAGCTCCTGCGTTTCCTCGATACTCAGATCGAGCCAGGGATGACCGCCCGCCTTCAGCACCGCTTGGTACAAAGCAACAACAAGGGGGGCTCCCTCCATTTTGGATTCGATCTGCACCAATTGCCCCGGCTTCAGATCGATTGAGTATTGGATCAGGACGTTGGCGACAGCTTCGACCCTTGGATCTCGCATCGGATTCTCCTTATGGGCGTCAACGAGTTGGATCCGTTCTTCCTCTGACAAGATGACATTGAGTCATCACTGTACTCGGCGGTCAAGCAACGGGCAACTGAATCGCAGACGTTGTACCTACACCAAGTTCCGGCCGTGCAGAAATCGAACCTCCGTGAACCTTGATGATTCGGCAGCAAATGGCCAAGCTCGCTGCCCCCCCCCCGCTTTTCCGATTGCGCATGCTGTCGACTCGACAGACGCACTCGAAGACGTAAAACGGAGGCTCCTCGGAGTGCGATATTCTCTGTTGATAACGACATAAGGCCATTGGTTTGTATCCCCTATTCCGATATCCTAGTTTCACCATGATGAAGCGAAGGAATCGATTGAGAGATACAGGTAGTGGCAGCTTGACTGCAATTGGAATGGCCCTAGTGATTGGCATTCTTATTGCTATCGTCTCGGTTCCTGTTTCCGCCGGAGTCGTCAACTTCTCCGACCCAGGGCTTGAGGCAGCCATCCGCGCAGCGCTCGGAAAACCAACTGGAGACATCCTCGATGCTGATCTGATCGGGCTAACATCCCTTGATGCCCGTTATTACAACATCGCAAATCTCGAAGGGATTCAGAACTGTGTCAATCTCACGGAACTCGATCTGTATGGCAACGCAATCGTCGATATCAGCCCCTTATCGAACTTGACCAATCTCACGACGCTCATCCTGAATAGAAACCGGATCGTTGATATCAGCGCGCTATCCGGCCTGACCAAACTCACGGCACTCCATCTGCGCAACAACCAGATCTGCGACATTGCGCCTCTCATCAACAACCCAGGGTTTGCCAGCAACGGTGCTATTGCCCTCTCGTACAACCAACTACTCCTTCAATCAGGCTCTCCGAATATGCACGATATCGAAGCTCTTCAAAGCCGAGGGATCAACGTTTTCTTTGCTCCTATCGTCAACTTTCCCGATCCAGGGCTTGAAGCAGCCATCCGCACGGCGCTCGGGAAACCAACTGAAGACATTCTCGATACTGATCTGATTGGACTAACAACCCTTGATGCCCGTTATCACGACATCATTAGTCTCGAAGGAATTGAGCACTGCGTTCATCTTACGGAGCTCGACCTGTATGGCAACAAGATTGTCGAAATCGGCGCGCTATCCGGCTTGGCCAACCTCACCAGGCTCTACCTGGAAGACAATGAGATCGTTGATATCAGCGCGCTATCCGGCTCGACCAACCTCACCAGGCTCTACCTGGATCGCAACAAGATCATCAACATCAGTGCGCTATCCGGCTTGAGCAACCTCACGAGGCTCTACCTGTGGGAGAACAAAATCGTTGACATCACCGCGCTATCTGGCTTGACCAACCTTATGGAACTCTACCTGTACATCAACGAGATCGTCGACATCAGCGCACTGTCGAGCTTGACCAATCTCACAGGTCTCGGCCTGACCTGGAACCATATCGTCGATATCAGCGCGTTATCCGGTTTAACCAACCTCACAAGGCTCTACCTGGACAACAATCAGATCGCTGACATTGCCCCTCTCGTAAACAACACAGGGATTGACAGTGGCGATATCGTTAACCTTCGATGGAATCAGTTACTACTTCAATCCGGGTCTCCAAACATGCTGGACATCGAGGCTCTGCAAGGTCGAGGGGTTGATGTTGATTATGCCCCACAGAACTGACGCTGTGCTGAAGTCTGCATGAATCGGGGGTTGTGAAACCTGCCGTGTCTGGACACAAGCATGTGCTCTCTTGACGTTCCGATTAAGGAAATCACCGGGCAAATGCGGTGTCTGTAAGAATGACGTTTGCCTAGTGGCTTAAGAAGTGCAGCCGTCTAGATCTACCTGATTCACAAAAGCAACGAGGGCGGCCAATGCCGCCCTCATTCCCATTTCCTCTACCAGGGGACCATATTCAAGCCAGATTCTACGTGTCCCCTTGACCGATGCACGGCTAGTAGTAGAACTCCGTCACGTTGTCAACCTCAAGTCTGCTGCAGCCACGACCAGAGTATTCGAGTGCGAGGATCACTGCCCGATCATGCATCGTCACGTCGAGGAGCCCCCACAAGGACGTTCCGCTGCCAATCACGTCGGTCAGATTGACATAGTCCGATTCGTACGGACTGAGCATGAAATCACGCGAGTACACATTGTAGCCTTCACGGTTATACGCCGTGACCGTACATGTCGTAGTCATCGACCACGGATTCATCACGATGAAAGCCGTCTCAGAGAGCCCGACCTGTGAGTAGTAGGCGCCAAGATAGAAGACCTCGTTCGGGTTGAGTTCCGGAACTGGTGTCACGACAGAATCGACCGAGACAAGCTCGTCATCCTTGTAGTACTCGAGACCAATGATCAGTCGGTCGGTACTGTCGATGACAACGACACCCCACGCATAGTCGACGTTCGGAACGCGATCTCCAAGCACAAGGTAGCCCGTGTCTGCCGAATCGAGGCTCTCGCTGAGCGTCAGGATCTCGGTTCCGTAAGCATCGTAGACGCTGAGTACGAAGCTGCTCGTTTCGAACATAGGATTCGAGATGTTCAACTCGACGTTCTGTCCTCCAGTGAGGTCGTAGTAGAACGCATAGTGGAACTGGGCGGTTGCTCCAATGCAACAGACGACGACAAGGGCGAGGGTTAGCATAAAGGGTTTCATCAAAGTCTCCTTTTCCGGTGTGTCCGTGAATCTAGAGTAGCAGATTCTCCTGCAATGGCAAGAGCAAGGAGGCAAGATAGCGTCGTTTCGAGAAGCAAGGCCCACGCACGCAGGTCCCCAACTCCAAGATTCGGAGCTCGAACTGTAGCAATGGAGAATCGGAATCCTGTGAACACAGCACAGCAGAGTAGGTGCGCTCGTTGCAATAGAGAAGAATGCCTGAAAGATCATTCAAAATCGGCTTCTAGACGTTGGCTCCCCGTAGAGGACTCAT
>JAGLYB010000104.1 GCA_023132545.1 Candidatus Bipolaricaulota bacterium | reverse complement strand
GTCGTAGTTCGTCGTGAACACATCGACCCACGGTAACTCGAGCAAACTAAGGTGGAGTGGCGATGGCTCGTAATCCTCGTCTGGGATGTGGAGACGTATCAATTCCTCCAGTGCTGATCGACCGGAAATGGCCTGCACTTCGTCAGCGAGCTTGAGCGGGTTGAGGTATCTCTTGTTGTCCGGTGGCGCTTCGCCGTGGAGCTTCTCGTAGAAGACGTCGCCGAGCTGAGCCCAGTTCGGAAAAGCAGGATTGGCGTTCTTGCTGAATCCTGCACCTACCATCACCGCTGCATGGCCCGACCAAAGCCGCTCGGCGATCTCATCGAGGTATGGCTTGATCGATTCGTCGATCGGTACGTCATTCACGTTGCTCATCTTGCGGTTACCACTGCTCGCTACTCCTCTGTGAAGCTTTCCACTTCAGCAATTTCTAGTGTACGACAGTGCAAACTATCGCAACCATGAGCCAACCGTCTGAATCGCCATTCCGACCCATTCTTACTTCCTTTTCTTTCCGCATATTGACATGGATACTGTCGCAAGACAGCCTACGGATTAGAGGCACTTCGGGCAAGTCAGTAAGTGGCAAGTAGCGCGTAGCCAGTGGCACGGGGAAAACCCAACCAGGCAAAATCGGAGCTGATCCAGCTACAGCTGATCGTCTGGAACGAGTGTGAATGCCGATTTGATCTCTTCGGGGATGGGGCGGGGGCGTTCATATTCTCTCTATCTCCTTGGCCGTCCCTTTCGAATTGCCTGGAGGGGCACCGGCATACTAGTTCCTTATAGATCTAGATGCCTGACATCACTCAGGTATCGGACAGCTCGGTTGGCGAAGAAGTCGTCTTCCTTGAGGTAGGTGATACTGCCAGGTTGAACACGGAAGTTGACGTATCCCACCGATTCGATCGGCATTCCTATCCAGCAGGCAATGAGGAACGTTGCAGCATATCCGTGGGTGCAGACGATCACGCGCCCCGTAGCGATGATGGTCTCCATGACTTCGTAGAGCCTGGATGCCAGCTCTCTCTTGGTCTCACCACCAAACGTATTGCGATAATCCAATCTGTTGTCTCCGTCGCTTGAGAGGATGGCACCTCCGACGTCTGCCACAGATCTTCCTTCGGCATCGCCGAAGGACATTTCCCGTAATCGAGCATCGTAGCTGATCGGGCTGCCCAGGCATTCCGTAATCGCCAATGCCGTCTGCTTCGCCCGCGCTAGATCCGATGAGATGATGGGGATGCCATCGAGCTCAAGCTCTTGGAGACGCGCTCCACAAATCAGCGCGTCGGCCTTCCCCTTCTCGGTCAGCTCCGAGTCATACCACCCACCAACCAAGCGATCTATATGGTGCGTTGCTTGTGTATGTGTCACGACGTAGATCTCTTTCATGGATGTCTCCCCTGCTGGGCTGCCTCACAGAGCTCACCGTATCGGTAGCAGTCGGTCGTGTGGTCGTTCACCATGCCCACTGCCTGCATGAAGGCATAGCAAATGGTCGGCCCGACGAAATTGAAGCCGCGTTTCTTCAGATCCTTGCTCATCGCTTCGGACTGCTCTGTCTTCGCCGGCACTTTCGCTATCGAAGTCCAAGCATTCTGTCGAGGCACGCCATCGACGAATTGCCACAGATAGGCGTCCAGCGAGCC
>JAGLYB010000103.1 GCA_023132545.1 Candidatus Bipolaricaulota bacterium | reverse complement strand
ACTGGTTGCACTGGATGCAGTTCTCGGCCACCCATTCCGGGATGTTGATGGCTACACCGCGCTTTTCGTACTTCGTCGTTGCAACTGGGAAGCTGCCGTCGGGGCCGGTCCATTCGTATGAACCGTCGAGTTCGGCACCAAAAGCGCTGACGGGCAAACTGTCTCCGTCTTGCAGAATCATCGGTCGCATGACGTCGAGCACCCATGCAGGCATCTCAGGCTTCGCCTCGCTGCCTGTTGCGGAGGCCCAGTCGGCGGGTACGGCGATTTCGACTGCGGCATTGAGCGCGTGGTCGACACCGTCGTTGTTCATCTGGACGATCTTGTCGCCCTTCTTGCCGTAAGCCTTCTTAATGGCGTCCTTGAGGTACTTAACTGCATCATCGACTGGCAGTACATCGGCCAGCTTGAAGAACACGGTCTGCATGATCATGTTGATGCGTCCGCCGAGACCGACTTCGCCTGCAAGCTTGACGGCATCAATCGTGTAGAATTTTAGACCTTTCTCGGCAATCGTGCGCTTGAGCAACGCGGGCAGATGCTCGTTCAGTCCGTCGAGATCCCACGGGCAGTTGAGTACAAATATCCCGTCCTTCTTGATGCCTGCGAGCAAATCGTACTTGTCGACGTAGGCTGGATTGTGACAGGCAACGTAGTCGGCGGTCTGCACGAGGTACGAGGACTGAATGGGCTTCTTGCCGAATCGCAGATGCGAGATGGTGATACCGCCGGACTTCTTGGAGTCGTAGGCGAAGTAGCCCTGGGCGTACATGTCGGTGTTGTCGCCGATGATCTTGATGGCGTTCTTGTTGGCACCGACGGTTCCATCCGAACCCAGTCCCCAGAACATGCACTGCACTGTGCCCTCAGGTGTGGCGTCGATGGCTGCGGGCATGGGGAGCGAGGTGTTGGTCACATCGTCTACGATGCCGACGGTGAACCCGTTCTTGGGCGCATCTAGCTTGAGGTTGTCGAAAACGGATTGAACCATTGCCGGGGTGAAGTCTTTCGACCCGAGGCCGTAGCGTCCGCCGATGATGAGGACGTTCTTGTCGGAGCCGTGGAAGATGCTCTTGATGTCGATGTAGAGCGGTTCTCCGAGTGAGCCGGGCTCCTTGGTGCGGTCGAGAACTGCGATTCGCTTAACGCTCTGTGGCAAGGCGGCCAGGAAATGCTCGGTGGACCAGGGACGATACAGGCGAACCTTGACGAGTCCAACCTTGGCGCCCTGGGCGTTCATATGGTTGATCGTTTCTTCGATGACATCGCAGGACGAACCCATGGCCACGACCACGTGATCGGCATCCGGAGCGCCGACGTAATCGAACAGGTTGTAGGATCGGCCGGTGAGTTCGGACACCTGCTTCATAGCTTCAGCAACGATGCCGGGCACAGCGGCGTAGTACTTGTTGGCGGCTTCTTTCGCCTGGAAGTAGATGTCTGGATTCTGAGCGGTACCGCGTAGATGCGGATGCTCAGGATTCATGGCGCGCTTGCGGAAGCTGTCAACTGCGTCCCACGGCATGATGTCCTTCATGGCCTCGTGCGGTACGACATCGACTTTGGAGATTTCGTGAGACGTGCGGAATCCATCGAAGAAATGGATGAACGGAACCTTGGATTTGAGCGCCGAAATGTGCGCGACCATGCCCAAGTCAATGACTTCTTGCACGGAAGCGGAAGCCAACAGCCCGAATCCCGTTTGACGTGTGGCCATCACGTCGGAGTGATCTCCGAAGATGGATAAGGCATGCGAAGCGAGGGCTCGAGCCGATACGTGGAACACGGCTGGGAGCAGTTCGCCTGCGATCTTGTACATGTTGGGGATCATCAACAACAGGCCCTGAGAGGCTGTAAACGTCGTTGTTAGAGCACCGGCGGCCAGTGAGCCATGTACGGCACCGGCGGCACCGGCCTCGGACTGCATCTCCGTGACTTGTAGCTGCTGACCGAACAGGTTTTTCATTCCGTGAGCCGCCCAAGTATCGGCGATTTCGCCCATGGACGAGCTTGGTGTGATCGGGTAAATGGCGGCGACGTCGCTGAATGCATAGGCGACGTGGGCGGCAGCCGTGTTCCCGTCGATCGACTTCATGTGTTGCACTCTTCCGGACATTCCTAGTCCTCCTCGTATGGCAGGAAAATGATGATGTATTCCGTAATCTCGCGCGAATTGTAACGGTCGCATCACAGTGGCACAATGAGAAGATATCGCTCTTCTGAATAGA
>JAGLYB010000102.1 GCA_023132545.1 Candidatus Bipolaricaulota bacterium | reverse complement strand
GAAGTTGACAAAAGAACCAAGTCTAATATACTAAGGCTTAACGATGATGGCGCAAATCAATTCTCTATGGCAAAACCGGGACTTCCTGGTGGTATGGGGCGGGCAGAGCATCTCCATGTTCGGAACCCGTGTTTCCTACATCGCTTGGATTTGGTGGGTTCTCGATAGGACGGATTCGCCCGCAGCTGTAGCAGCAATTGGGATCGCAGCGGCACTCCCTAGCCTGCTTCTGGGGCCCATTGCCGGCGCGATCGTCGATCGCATGGATCGGCGCAAGGTTATGGTTTGGATGAATTTCGTCAATGCCGTCATCTTCGGATTGGCCGCATTCCTGATGTCCCGTGATGTGCTGCAGGTTTGGCACGTTTACGCGTTCACGGCTGCGAGCGCTACAGCGATGGCTTTTCACCGACCATCGCTTCAAGCTTCGATCCCAAATCTGGTTAGCGAAGAACAGCTGACGCGTGCCAACTCACTCTACCAGATATCTCGCGGCATCTCCGGGTTCGTGGGGCTGCTACTGGGCGGGATACTCGTGGGCTTGATCGGCGAAGCACCCACGCTTTGGCTCGATGCGGCCACGTTCTTGCTGGCCGGGGTATCATTGTTGCTGGTTGCGTTCTCTTCTCCGAAAACGCCGCATGTCGAAACTTGGAGGACGATTCTGCAGGACACCGCCAACGGCTTTCGATTCCTACTGGGTCGTAAGAATCTGTTCTACCTGATCCTTTTGTTTGCGTTGATCAACTTCCTACTGGCGCCGCTCGGCGTTCTGTTCCCCATCATGTCCAAAGGCGTGTTCGATGCCGGACCTCAGGGATTAGGTATGCTCAATGCAGCCATAGCTGCAGGCCTGCTTGTGGGAGGATTCCTTACCGCCAGTCTGAAACGCTTTCGTCGACACGGAATGGGCATCATCTTGGGGTTGTTGGCGATCGGCGTACTGCTTGTGCTTTTCGGAGTGTCAAGATACCTCTATATCTCGCTAGGAATCCTGGCTGTGATGGGAGTTTTCGTGGCGATTGTCAACGTGTTCGAGTCGGTGATTTACCAAACCCGCGTTCCCAACGAGCTTCAGGGGCGCGTGTTCGCCGCTCAATTTGCTGTGTGCGACGGACTTCAACCTATATCCTTGGCAGCCATCGGTAGCTTGCTCATGCTGGTGTCGGTGCACACAGTCCTCATTGGTAGCGGTATCGCGGTCATTCTTGCCAGCGTAGGAGGGTTTGCTGTTCGAGGGCTGAAAGAGCTGTAAGCCCTACACTTCTCCGCTATATCCGGCTTTGTATCTCATCTCTTTACGCTAAGGGTTTGTCAACACGTAACGAGTAGTAGATTGCAGGAACAAGAGAGGAGGTGATATACATGGCAGATTCAGCCATTAACGTTGGTGATACGCACACGCCAATCAACATTGGCGGTGTCTGCTCTACTCTCTGGAATGCAATTTATCTCGGAAGGTGCTAGATTCACCACTTCTATGGGTGCGTCTTCTGGACGTTCCCTTTTGCGCTATTCTTGAACTAGATGACACAGGAGTGAATAATTTCCCGAAACTGGATGTCTAGGGTCAGAGATTTCGAGGAAGAATAGCAATTAGATCACATAGGCACGTTTCGAGGAACGAGCCAGATGATATTTGAATTCAAGAAGGAGGTCGCGTAGATGAAAAGACTGTTTGTGCTACTTCTGGTGCTTCTTGTGGCTCTTTCTGTGGCTGCTATGGGCGCCAAACCGATTCATGTCGGTGGCGGAACATATCTTGAGACGTCTCCGATTCACGTTGGTGGCGGGACATTCACGGCATCCTCGCCGATTCACGTTGGTGGGGGACCCTAGACCGAGAACTATGATTTGGCTATGTAAGCGGCGGGCTATGCTCGCCGCTTTCTATTTGGAATCAACTTCCATGTTCGGGAATTCGTCTACTGCAGCCGCACGTCAGGAAGAATCAGATTGCGGTATGCTGGAAACATAGTGCGATTTGGGGGTACAGTCTCGTTACTGCGGATATGGAAAGGTGATGATGAGACACAGGGCATTTGACCAACTGCATGCAAGCCTTGGGTTTGAGATCGATGACCTTCACGTCGTTCAGGGCGACGCGGACAACCGTGTCGTTGGTAAGAGGGCGACCAAGCTGGAGCTATTGGTACAGCACGGTTCGTTAGAGGTCACACGTCATTGGATAGCTGCCGGAAAGCATTTCTATCTCGATGCGGCCGACGAGTGGGCCGGTTTCGAGTTCATCTATGTTCTCAGTGGCAACTTGAGGTTGGAGTCAGGAGAACGGAAAATCGAACTCAACCCAGGCGACCACCTTCACCATCAAGGATTGTCCCAACGCGCGTTCTTCAGGGTCAACACCGACGTGGAGTTGCTCATGGTGTCTTCTCCTCCCAGCTATCACCTAGTTCGCGAGGAAATTCAGGGCATGATGTCTCTGGCGCGATCTCTCGAAGAGAAGGACGAGATTACGGAAGGCCACTGCAATCGCCTAGAACGCCTTGCTATTATGACAGGCGAGCGTCTAGGGCTTTCCGGTCAACGATTGATGGACCTTTCCTACGCAGCTTACCTTCACGATATTGGGAAGGCGAAGGTTCCCGATACGATTCTGAACAAGAATGGACCTCTCACTGACGTTGAGCAAGTGGAGATGCGTCGACATACGACATACGGTGGCGACATGCTGGCAGATCAAGAATTTCTAGCCAATGCTGCGAGAATTGTTACTGCCCACCACGAGAACTACGATGGGAGCGGTTACCCCGATGGATTGGCGGATGGCGATATTTCTATTGAGGCACGCATCATTCGTGTCGTTGATACCTACGATGCTATCGTTTCAGCGCGTCCCTACAAGAAGGCACTTGCCAAAGAGAAGGCCATCAACGAGCTGGAGAAGAACGCGGGTACGCAGTTTGATCCGAGAGTGGTTCGGGCATTCCTCCAGATCGTGAGGGATGCAGATGATGAAAAGGACAACGCCCATGCTGAGTAGATTTCTGAACTCCCGCTGGAAACACCTTGTTCGACTCGTTCCGCTGGGAGCAGCTGTCGGCCTAGTCTTTGGTTACTTGTTTCAAGACCTTGTCTATGGACTTCTCGTTGGCTGCGTTTTTGGTTTCTTGCTTGGTCTCATGTTTGCCGCTAGAAACCCAACTTAGCAACAAAGAAAAACCTCGCTCCAAAATGAAGCGAGGTCTTAAGCGTCCACAACTCTCGAATCATCTCTACAGCTTGTCACCTATTCGGTTTTTGATAACACGTTCCAAGTCTGGCTGGCCGATTTCCTGCAGTTCGTAGCGGACGCGCGTGGCGGGAACCGGGAACGTCAACAGACGGCTGAGGTCGATCGGTGTGCCGATGACGATGGCATCGCATTCGACGCGATTGACGGTTTCCTGAAGATCTCGAATCTGCTGATCTCCATAACCCATCGCCGGAAGTAGTCGTCCAATCTTGGGATACTTGCGATAGGTTGCTGCGATTGTATCGACCGTGTACGGGCGCGGATCGACCAGCGTTTCAGCGCCGAAGCGCTGTGCTGCAATAACGCCGGCACCATATTCCATACCGCCATGTGTGAGCGTGGGACCGTCTTCAATGACGAGCACCCGTTTCTCTCGGATGATCGACGGATCATCGACCTGAATTGGCGAGGCAGCTTCGATAATGGTGGCGTGCGGGTTCATGCAGTGGACGTTCTCTCGCACGAAGTGAATGTCCTCCAGTGAAGCGGTATCAACCTTGTTGATAATGATGACATCGGCCATCCGCACATTGACCCCACTGGGGTAGTACAGTAGCTCGTGTCCGGCTCGATGCGGGTCCACAACCACGATGGATAGGTCGGAATGATAGAAGGAGAAATCGTTGTTGCCGCCATCCCAGATGATGACATCGGCTTCTTTTTCTGCTTGGCGGAGGATCTTCTCGTAATCGACACCGGCATAGACAATAGTCCCGGCGGCGATGTGCGGCTCGTATTCCTCGCGTTCTTCAATGGTGCATTCATGTAGATCGAGATCTTCGAACGTCTCGAAGCGCTGCACTTCTTGCTTGACGAGATCGCCGTAGGGCATCGGATGTCGAATGACGGCTAGTTTCTTGCCCTGGGCCTTCAAGATCTCGGACACGCGGCGCGTGGTCTGGCTCTTTCCTGCTCCCGTTCGGACTGCCGTGATGGAGATCAACGGCTTCGTTGACTTGACCATGGTCGATTGCGGACCCAGCAGCATGAAGTCGGCGCCGGCTGCGTTGACGATGGCCGAACGTTCCATCACGTACTGATGAGAGACGTCGGAGTACGCGAACACGACGATGTCGATGTTCTGTTCTTGAATGATGGAGACGAGGGCATCTTCAGCAAGGATCGGAATGCCGGCTGGATAAAGGCTTCCCGTCAGCTCAGGGGGATACATCCGGCCTTCGATATCCGGAATCTGTGTGGCAGTGAATGCAACCACTTCATAACTATCGTCTTCTCTGAAATACGTGTTGAAATTGTGGAAGTCGCGACCTGCTGCTCCCATGATAACGACGCGTCTTTTCATGTTCTGTTCCCCCTTCTATTGCCTAACGCAGGGGATTATAGCGGGCACATGGTGGTGAATCCATGAAGTGCCCGCTGTTCTTCGAGGAACACGTTCCTCTCAGAATAGCTCGCGTGATGGTGAATCCATGAGGTGATGGCTGTTCTTCGAGCGGCCACAATAATCGTCGCAGACTGTGCGGAGTGTCCACTCTCAGAATAGCTCTCCTTGTGGATTCGCCATGATCTGATCGTTGCTCTTCGAGTAGCCCCAGCATGTGGATACATCCACGGGCTGAGGCTGTTCTTCAAACAGCCACATTGCCCAGACGGGCTTCTCGGCCATGGCTATTCTCAGAGTAGCTATATCTGGTGAATCCACGAAGTGCCCGCTGTTCTTCGAG
>JAGLYB010000101.1 GCA_023132545.1 Candidatus Bipolaricaulota bacterium | reverse complement strand
AGCTCGACAACAATACGCATTCCGTCTCGATCCGATTCATCTCGCAAGTCTGAGATGCCATCAATCTGTCCGGATTGGACCTTGGCAGCAATCGATTCCACGATGGTTGACTTGCGTACTTGATAAGGGATCTCGGAGATGATAATTCGATCGTCTTCAATGGCGGCTTGCGCGCGCACAGTCATCTTGCCGGTTCCAGTTCGATACATCTCTTCGATTCCGGAGCGCCCCATGATGATTCCGCCGGTCGGGAAATCGGGACCGTGAATGTGGTCCATCAGTTCCTTCACGGTGATGAACGGGTTATCCATCAACGCGATGATGCCATCGATGAGTTCAACCAGATTGTGCGGAGGAATTTGAGTCGTCATTCCAACGGAAATCCCCCAAGCCCCGTTCATCAGCAGGTTGGGAACCTTCGCCGGCAGAACAACCGGCTCGTTGAGCGATTCGTCGAAATTGGGCGTCCAATCAACCGTCTTTTCGCCAAGTTCTTCCAGCAACTCCATAGAGATATGCGCAAGTTTTGCCTCGGTATAACGGGTGGCAGCCGCAGGATCTCCGTCGATGGAACCAAAGTTGCCCTGCCCATTAACAAGCGGATAACGGTAGGAGAACTCCTGCGCCATGTGAACCATGGTGTCGTAGATGGCTTGATCGCCGTGCGGGTGGTACTTACCCATCACCTCGCCGACTACGCGGGCCGATTTGCGATGCGGCTTTCCCGGTGTGACGCCCAGTTCCCGCATCCCAAACAGGATTCGTCTCTGAACCGGTTTGAGGCCGTCTCGGACATCGGGAATGGCTCGCCCACGGATAACGCTCATCGCGTAGTTGATGTAGGACTGCTCCATCTCCTCTTCGATGAACGTTCGTTCAATGCGTTCCATACTCCCCCCTCACTGGAGCTTAAGAATACCGGATTCCCTTTCCTGATGCAAGGTTTCGCGATTTCCACTTAAGGCTTAAACGGGGTTCCAAGACTCGCAGTGTGACGCGAAAGAAAGGGGCCCTGCCGCTGTCCGCGGCAAGGCCCGATCATCTCTGATAGTTGTGATGGTTACAGGATCGAGTACGGATCCACAGCATCTCTCAATGCGTCGCCCATGAAGTTGAAGGCAAGTACGGAGACAACGATGAATGCCCCCGGGATGAGAACCCAAGGATGCAACTCCATGGCTCCGATGTTTGTTGCAGCACTGAGCAACTGTCCCCAACTGGTCATCGGCTCCTGAATACCATATCCCAAGAAGCTCAGGGCGGCTTCAGTAAGCATCATGCCCGGAATGGTAAGCGTGGCTGCAACGATCAGGTAGCTGGTCACGTTGGGGACGATATGCCGAACAACGATGCGCAAATCGGTTGCGCCGGCAGCACGGGCCGCAGTCACGAAGTCCATCTCGCGGATGGCCAACACTTGACCGCGAATGATGCGCGCCATCCCGCCCCAATTAATGATGGCTAATGAGCCGATCACCCCGAAGAAGACCAGCATGGCTGATAGGCCAAATCCTCGTAGCGCTGCACCCATGGCCATCAGTATGGGCAATCCTGGAATGGCGAGCATCACTTCACATGCCCGCTGGATGAACATATCCACACCGCCTCCATAATAGCCTGATATGCCACCTAGCAAGATGCCAAGTGGAAAGGAGAGGAGAATGACCAGCGGTCCTACTGCAAGGGATACCCAGCTGCCTACGAGCACGCGCGTGAACAAGTCGCGGCCCAGCATATCGGTTCCAAAAACGAACAATGAAGCTTCGGAGCCGTCATCGGCACGCGCAGCAAACAGGTGTACAGTCATGGGAATAAAACCCAACAGATTGTGTTCGCTACCACCAGATACGAAGAAGCGAACATAGTACTTCTTGCTCACATCTTCCACATACGTCACCCGATAGGTCGTCTTGTCAATGATGCGCTGCGTGGCATAGACGTACGGCCGGGACAGCGAGCCGTCATCGGCACGCCAATGGACAGTCGTCGGCGGTGAGAACGGGTGCTTGCGAAATTGCTTCGAGAACGAATAGGGACCGATGAATTGAGCAAATATCGCGACCACAAGGAAAAGAAGGACGATGATAGTCCCTGCGTTACCCACACGATGTCGGCGAAAGGCCTGCCAGATCATCTGTGCTTGAGAACGGCTTACGTACCCCTGCTCTTCCAACTGAGCTTGAGCCTTCTTTTTTCTTCCAGAGAGCCTAGCCATTATTGAGTGTGCTCCTTTGCCCAATGTCCAGAATGTCAATCATATCGAATGCGCGGATCGACCCACGCCAACAGGAAGTCGGCAATAAGGTTACCCACCAGCAAGAACAAGCTAAAGAACACCAATCCGGCCATGATGACGTTCTCATCTTGCCGCTGCAGCGCTGCGAAATATGAGCGACCCACTGTCGGCAAGCCAAGGATGATGGCTACGATGATCGACCCAGAAACAAGTCCTGGCAAGGACAGCCCAAGAATCGTCACCAATGGGTTGATGGCATTCCGGACTGCGTGTTTGTAGATAACAACACTTTCCTTAAGCCCCTTGGCACGAGCCGTTTT
>JAGLYB010000100.1 GCA_023132545.1 Candidatus Bipolaricaulota bacterium | reverse complement strand
CGGCGGTTCTTCTGAGACAACGGCTGAATCCTTCAGCTTCCTCAGGGCCGGCATAAGTCGTGATTCCATCGATCCGATGGCTTGGTTGTAAGAGTCAACGGCCTTGCCGAGTTTGTCGCCCGCATTGGCGATGGGTTTGATGACGTTGAGGAAGCGCGCGTACAACTCGCGGCCCTGATCGGCGATCTCTCTCGCATGCTCTGCGATGTGATACTGCTGCTATCCGAAGGCAGCCGCTCGCAACAATGCCAGCAGCGTCACTGGCGAAGCGACGAGAATCCGTTGCTGAATGCCATATTCGAGTAGATCTGGATCTTGCTCGAAGGCTACGGATGCTATCGATATGTTTGCCGCATGCCAAGAGGCGATGTATGCTGGAAACATGAAGAAAATGCCGTACGTCTATTGGCAACACGAGGATATGTGGATCGGGTACTTGCAGGAATTCCCCGACTATTGGACTCAAGGCGTATCACGCGAAGAGCTTGAAGAGCACCTAAGAGATCTATGGAAAGATCTCACTAGTAGCGTTATTCCCGAAGTTCGCCGTATGGCGGAACTTCACGTTTCATGAAGCGACGTGACCTCATTCGCCAGATCACGAAAGATGGCTGCATTCTTATTCGCCATGGAGCGCGACACGATTGGTATCAGAATCCCAAGACCAAGGTATCTCAACCAGTCCCACGCCATCGCGAAATCAAGGAACCATTGGCGAAGCACATCCTAAAGATGCTTTCAAAGTGAGATGGTTCATCTCGCATTGATAGGATCAACCGCTTCCATCGAACCAATGGCTCGATGGTGGGGCACTGTAACCACTCAAGCACTTGCAGAGAATGCGTTTAACACAGATAGTAGCGTTGTATTCAGCTAGAGTGGAACCTCGCGCGTCTGACAAAGGGAGAAGCACGAAATGACAAATCTGCTTGAATGGTTCGCTGCTGTTAGCTCTCTGGTTGCTGTGCTCTTGCTGATCCTTCTGTTGATGAAACGCGCCAAACTCAATACTGAAGGTATCAGCGTTTCTCTGCGTGAGGAAATGCGCTTGAACCGAAACGATGCCAGTACAGCTTCCAAAGAGCTTAGAGAAGAAGTCTCCGCGCAACAGAAATCGACTACGGAAACGCTTGTGAAGACCGTCGGGGAGTTGGGGGAAACACAAAGCAAACGTCTTGAAGCAATTACCAAGAGTGTTGAAGGCCTCACGAATTCGAACGAGCAACGGATTGAGAAAGTCAGAGAAACTTTAGACAAGCGAATCAGAAACCTTCAAGAGAGCAACGAGAAGAAACTGGACGAGATGCGACAAACTGTCGATGAGAAACTACAGAGCACTCTGGAGAAGCGATTGACGGAATCCTTCAAGGTTGTAAGCGAGAATCTTGAAGCCGTTCAGCGTGGTTTGGGGGAAATGCAGAACCTGGCCTCGGGGGTTGGGGATCTCAAACGTGTTCTTACAAATGTGAAGAGCCGAGGTACATGGGGCGAGGTCCAACTGGGGGCTCTGCTGGAGGATATCCTCACTCCTGAGCAATATGACAAGAACGTCAACATCAACGATGCCACCCGTGAAGCAGTGGAATTCGCAGTTCGGCTGCCCGGCAAAGACGCTGAGAATCTAGACTCCTGTATCTGGCTGCCAATTGATTCGAAGTTCCCTCAGGAGGACTATCAACGTCTTGTTGATGCTAGTGAAGCAGCTGATGCAGATGGTGAAAAGGCGGCATCAGCTGCTCTGCTTCGTTCATTGCGTAGCTCCGCCAAGGATATTCACGACAAGTACATCTTGCCTCCAAAGACGACTGATTTTGCCATCATGTTCCTTCCGACCGAGGGACTCTACTCGGAGATTCTGAGAAAACCAGGACAGGTGGACGAGCTGCA
>JAGLYB010000010.1 GCA_023132545.1 Candidatus Bipolaricaulota bacterium | reverse complement strand
CCAATCCCGCAACCGTACTTCGTTCCGGTCAGTTCGAGCCTTTCCCGCAACACATTAAGCAACAACTCGTTTGGCAACACGTCCAATGCAGTTGAAACACCGTTTACGGTGAGTTCAATCGACGTGCGCTTGCCCGATTGAACTCGCATTGGACGTGTTGTTTGGGGAATCAGTAGAGCCGATTCCCCTCGTATGGGTCTCGGCTTCAACTCGTGCCTATCCCAAGCTAGCATGATCGCGTCATGAACAAGCGCGACTGCAGCTCGTGTGCGATACATTGCGCTGGAGCGGACATCATCAATTGGTGAGATTTCGTCTCCAACCATGCGGGCAGCGTTCAGGATCAGATCCTTGGAGAACGGCTTGTCAGACAGCATCGATGATGCCTTCTTAGCTCGAACAACTGTGGGACCGACGGATCCGAGCGCAATGCGTGTACTGACGATCTGGTCGCCGTCGCGCACCAGGCGAACGGCAACCGAAACCTTGGCCAGATCCGCGCGTACGCGGGCGAGTTTCAGAAAGGCACTGCCAACGGCAACTCCACTATGTGGAGTTGCTGGAGTTGGGAGGAGAATGGATGTAATCAGTTCTCCTGGCTGGAGAGCAATCGAACCTGGGGATTGTAGTAGGTCAACAACCAGGGTCGTTCGCTTGCCATTTGGCCCAACAATTGCTGCCTGTGCTCCTAGCACAACCAGTGCAGGCACGGTGTCCGAAGCAGGCGATCCATTGGCGATGTTCCCGCCGAGTGTCCCCATCATCATTACTTGCGTTGATCCAAAGGTCGCTGCAGCTTCGGCAAGCGCCGTGTAGTCGGTCCAAAGGATCTCGGAGAGCGCTAAGTCGCGAATGGATGTCAAGGTGCCAATACGGACACCCCCATCTGTCTTCTCGATCCCCCGAAATTCGGGAACCCTGGAGATGTCAACGAGGACCTTAGGTGCCTTGGCAAGCTGATCATCAGTCGCTATCTTGAGATCGACCAGCAAGTTCGTACCTCCCGCGAGAACGCATGCGTTCTTGCGTTCTGCAAGAGCGCTAACAGCTTCCTCTAGGGAAGCCACTCGCACATAGTCATACTCGTGAATGAGGACGTGGGAGTTGGAGAATGGAGATCCATCGGACCCGTCTCCATGGTGGGAATGTTCATGTGTCATTCTCTTGCCGTCTACGTTCGTCATGAACGCTCACCGCCTTTTTCGTCAAGCCCCTTCAAGATTTTCTCGGGAGTGATAGGTAACTCGTAGAAGCGCACGCCAACGGCATTGGTTATGGCATTGGCATAGGCCGCAGCTACTGGGTTCATGGCTGCCTCGCCAATACCCTTGGCTCCGAATGGCCCCGTTGGCTCGTATGAATCTGCGAAATGCATGTGTAAGCCTGCGTTGTTTGGCATCTCGGCGATGCCTGCGACCTTCATGTCAACCCATGAGCCGCGTGACAGAAGCTGCCCCCGGCTATCCCAATCATTGGTTTCAAACAGCGCATATCCCGCGCCCTTGGACAAGCCTCCTTCGAGTTGTCCAATAGCCATTGCCGGATTCATCACTGTGCCGCAATCCGAGCCCATAGCCACGTTCTTCGTGGTCACAACGCCCGTCCACGTGTCAATTTCGACTTCAACAAATACCGTCACGTAAGCAGGCGGGCAATTGGTGGGTCGGTATGATTCCACTGCTGCGATCGTCTTCCAGCTCTCACTCCAGCAGCGGGTGGCGATCTCCTTCAGCGTGAGTTGCTTCTCGGGAATCGAGCGGCAAGTTACGACGCCCTGACCCTTCTCAGCATCCAGCTTCAGATCAAGAGCATCAGGATAGATGTTCAAGAATTTGGCGGCTGTCTCAATGATCTCTTTGCGTAGGCTGTGTGCCGCCTTGTAGGCAGCACCGCCACCAGCATAGACACCACGTGTTGCGTGGGTCACGCAGTCATAAACCGTGGAACAGGTCTCGGCAGGCGCCATGTTGACCAGATCGAAGGGTACGCCCAGCTCCTCGCCCACGATCTTGGCCAAGGCTTCTAAGGTTCCGCCGCCGTGATCCATCAATGCCGTGATTACGTCAACTGATCCGTCGATATTGAGCTTGACCATCGCCCCGGAGAAGTCGATGACGTC
>JAGLYB010000001.1 GCA_023132545.1 Candidatus Bipolaricaulota bacterium | reverse complement strand
GGAGCAAGCTACCAAAAGGGGCGCATTCCGATTCGAGGAGATTTGAAACTACTGGGGCGGAGAATTCGCCTTATCTCACCAGACAAGGAGGGACACAATGAGCGATAATGATTTGGTCAAAGATATCGATGATTTGAAAGAGATTCTGAGCGTTGTAACGGACAAGGTGCCCGGGCTTCTGCGCGGGTTGCGCGACGTCCTCTATTCTAAGGACGCGGCGGAGAACATGGCTGATGCCGTTGCCACCTTCTACACAAAGCTTGTAGACGCCGGCATTCCCAAGGATGAGGCGATGGACATGACCAAGGGTTACATGATTAATCTTCGCGATCTCTTTGGGGGTGAAGGTGGCTTGAATGTCAACGTTACGACGCCTGATGACAAAGGGAGCGACGACTAGACATCATGCGATCGGCACTCAGATGCGTTGGGAAACTATGGGCAGGAATTGTGATTGCCATTCTCATCCCCATCCTCGTTTTTCGAATTCTGGGAACTGTCATAAGCTTGCTATGGACGCGACGACGAACGCGTTCATCCTTCCGACGCTCGCTGCTACGAGCCGGTTTGACTGCCGATGAGGCCGATTCCTTGACCGTCCGGTACCATGCCAGAATCTCGTTTCTGGAATTGCTGCGTCAGCGGCATCGATTTGGACATTGAGTCCAAGAGTTGTGTCGTCGACGGGTTCAGAATAACATCAGGTGATTTCGGGACGTGGCGCAGCCTGGTAGCGTGCTTGCATGGGGCGCAAGAGGTCCCCGGTTCAAATCCGGGCGTCCCGACCAGTGTTCTTCCCTCTACTCTTCTCGTTGCACGATGAAGGTATCGATCGAACGCCCGCTGGCTGAGAGCGTAAGAATATCGTCGATGACCGAGGCAACGGGAATCACCTCTATCTGCAGAGCATTGTCGGCAATCGTACCCACAACGTAATGCAGCAATCCGTAGCGTCGGAACACAGTTCCCGAAACACGGGTTGACGGAGGAGGCATCAGCGGTGCTCCGCCTCCGCCCGAGACAATATGATGAATGCCCCCGATGTAAATGTGCTCATAGCAGTGGATGGCGCTGCTGAGTATGACATCCACTCCATATTGACGGAAAACGGGTTCCCAAATCGTCAACAATCTCTCATTCTCTCCCGAATCATAGGAGGCACTGTACAGCGGATCTGCTGTGAAGACGACGATAATTTGATCCTGTGCATGGCTGAGATCCTGCTTGAGCCAAGCCGTTTGCTCCTGCATGGCTGCTTGTTCCGTGATATCAGACAGCGTTGAATCCAATCCCACAAAGTGAACGGGGCCATAGTCGAACGACCACCACTGTTCATCATTCAACCCGCCGCCGGAAGGTAGGGCGAAGTTCTCGAAATAGAGGCCGTCGTTGCGATCGTGCTCTCCAATGACAGTCAGATAGGGGCGAGTTCGTCCAAGATCGGACATGGCCCAGAAGAAATTCTGAAACCGCTCTTCAGTCGGATACTCGACCAATCCACCAGAATGGAAGACAAGCGAGACGTTGGTCTGTTGGGAGATTGTGTCAGCAACCAGCTTGTGTCTGTCAGGGTGTGAAGCTGTTGCACCATAGACGGCAAACGAAAACGACCGAGTTCCCGGCTCGATCGTTCGGAATGTTCCAACCTCGGTTGGATAGACGGCATCACCTTCATAGAACACGAGTTGGAAACGATAGGCTGTGCCTGGGAGAAGATCGTGCAACCAGATTTCGGCTATGCCCTTGTGGCCTTCATAGGTCAGGATTTCTTCCCATTGTCCCGTTGAGTCATAGACTTGGGCCAGCGAATAGCTAAAATCGAAGCCTACGGAACGGACGGTCTTCCAAGTCAATGCGACTGATTCTTCGCTGACGGCTCCTAGAATGGGCCCCCATGACCATGGAGGCGTGGATTGCGCAGTTGTTGCGATAGAACTGAAAGCAACGACAGCCAACAGCGTGAGAAGGGTAAGAATCGATTGACGGTCAGCTTTGATGATCATACCTCACCTCCTGCATCCCCGGGAAACTACGGCGAAGCCGACAGGGTTCCGTGTCCTATTCTTGCATGGATTGAACGATCAGTCAATGATTGGTGAAGCATGTTCGAAGGAAATGCGGCGACAGAACCTATCTGCCGCCGCATTGAAATGCTCGAACTGGCTACGGTGTAGGCACCGTGGCGTCATGGAAATCGGCTTCGTAGATACGTGACATCGTGGACCCTCTCGTGTGATTGTTATAGGCTCGGAGTCGCATCCTCGTGACCAGACCTTGGCTGAAGGCAATCTCAACCCATTCATGGCCTTCATCATCAGGATCGTGTTCCGACAGAGAAGCTTCGGTTCCCGTGTATACGTCGATCCAAGCACCATCACGATACACATCGATATCCCAGGAAAGCAGGTTGATGCTGCCTGGAGCCGAATCTCCCAGCAACACACGTATTCGGTCGCATTGAAGCCCACCGGATGGTGCGTTGAGAATGATGTAGGATGTCCACTCTCCAGCATTATGGCTGTAGTGCTGAGCGTTCGTATTGTAGTTGCGATCGACATCATCGTCATACGCGCGCTCTTCGACCTTCCAATTGGCGGCTGGGTCTTCGTGAGATACCGGCGAGACCCATCCGACATTCTCGGACGTTCCCACGGTCACAGATCTCACTTTCGTGCCTTGCGCGCCCTCGTTGTCGGTGACAGTTAATGTCACGCTGTAGGTTCCACTGGCTGCGAACGCATGGGTAACGAACTGTCCACTGCCTGTGCTGCTGTCTCCGAAGTTCCAAGCATAGGACGTAATGCTGCCGTCCGGATCGCTGGATGAGGATGCGTCGAACGAAACGACGCTTCCGACGATGGGATCGCTCGGACTGAAGTTGAAGTTGGCCACAGGAGGACTGTTGGTCGAAATCGGTGTTAGGGTTACGGAAACGGTACTGGTGAGTCCCGCGTTCACAGTGACTTGTCTTGTTTCCGAGTGATATCCTGACTTCGAAACTTCCACAGTATGAATACCCGGGATTACGTTCGCCTGCTCATGGGTTGTGTTGCCAACAGGTGCGCCGTCAATCTTCACCAACGCGTTGGTTGGACTGGAGATTACACGGATGATGCCCGTAGTTGGCGCCGGTGAAGTAACCTGGAACGATAGCGTGTCAAACGCCCAGTCTCCACTCGAGAACTGCGATTGCATGGTGGCGAGAATCGCGCTTCGGAAAGAGGACGGATTGGTGCTTAGTAACGGGAATCCGTAGCTGAACGATGTTGGGAATCCGGAAATCGGCCCGGACGCCGCGAACAGGTAGAGCGTTTCAGTTCCCACGGGTTCTGTAATCCGGAGCGTGTAGCCTCCAGATCCGGGGAACGTATGAGTTCCCGCCGTCGCCAGAGGTGAGGGCTCCAACCAGTTCGGGGACAGAAGCGTGACGTGCCCGTCTGCGGTGACATCGCACAGATACACATACGCTGTGCGATTGACGGTGTACGTGATCACAAGCGTGTCATCTACTTGGTACGTTGCCTGTGGTAGGTACAGTTGTGCTGTCAATGCCGGGGCAGAGGCGCTGACGACCGCGTGAGTCGTATCGATCGATTGCTGGCCTCCCGATCCGTACACCGTGAGTGTCACTGTATAGGTTCCGGGATGGGTGTAGGTATGGCTCTGAGAGACTCCCTGAGAGCTGCTACCGTCGCCGAATGACCATAAGTAGGTGTAGATCGTGCCGGTTGAACCCGATCCGTTGAAAGCAATCGAAGAACCGGCTGTCCCGGAATAGGGGCCGCCTGCATCGGCGATCAACGGGATGGCCGCGGCAGCCACGAGAACGGTATTGGTATTGTTAGTCTCGATCGATTCATTGATCTGATCCAAATCGTCTGCAGTTGCAGTGAAGGTTTCTGAGCTGGATGTCAAGGGCAGGGCAAGACTTACGACCTGCGACGCTCCGGGTGTCAGCTGCGTGATGTAGCTTTGTGTAGACGAACTGGTGCCTGTTAGTCGGATGCGGAAGAACCCGGCTGTTGCGTTCCCTTGATTCATCACCGTGATGGAGAAGGTCACGCTTTGTCCGATGACAGGAGAAGTAGGAGCATAGTTGATGCTCTGGACCACGAGATCCGGCGCAGTTACCGCTTGTACGGATACGGAACGCGTGGTGATGTCAGTGGCGCCATCATTGTCAGTCACTGTCAACTGCACCGTGTAGGTACCCGGGGCGGCGTAACTGTTGTATGCCGTGATCCCCGAATCCGTTCCGCCATCTCCGAAATTCCAGACGTAGCTTACGATGCTTCCATCAGGATCACTGGAAGCGGACGCGCTAAATGTGAACCACGTTCCCGGTTGTCCCGAGCTTGGGGATACGTTGAAGGCGGCATTCGGCGGTTGGTTGGGAGTGGAGGTCACGGTCAAGCTTCGTATCTGCGTATTCGACGCTCCGTCGTTGTCTGTTACCGTCAATCGAATGGAGTAGGTTCCTGCAGCGAAGGCGCGTGCTTGAACCACGCCGGTTGCATCGGTGATTCCATTTCCGGTGAAGTCCCACTCATACAGGACGATCGATCCATCTGGATCAAAAGACGAGTTCGCATTGAATGACACCGTTGCTCCGGTTGTTGGAGCCGTGGGTGAGTACACGAACGATGCTGTCGGGGCCGAATTCGCTCCTGCCGGTGCTTGCAGGCTGAGTCGCCCGTTGCCATAGACGTTGGCGCCGCCCATAGGAATGGTTTGAGAAAGAAGCTGCGTACGCAGAGCGTACTCACTCAAGCCAGGCGTTTGCGAGAGCAGTAACGCGGCGGCACCGGAGACATGAGGTGCTGCGCCCGATGTCCCTGGGAACGTCGTATAGGGACTCGTTCCGGTTGTAACGTTATCCGGGGCAACGATGTCGGGCTTGGATTGCCCGCTATTGGATGGCCCTTGGGAACTGTAGGGTTGGATGGGGCCGGTCGTGTACTGAGAATAACCCAATGCACCGACAGCAATCACATTGGCGGCATTGGCCGGGGCAAGGATTGAACTGGCGGCGATCAGCGGCGAGACCGATTGATAGAGATTGAACAGTTCCAGGGAGCGAGAACCCGTTCCTTGGATTCGAATAGTGTAGATCCCGCTGGCTGTAGTCGATACCTGGATCGATTCAGTCGGCTCCTCAGTACCGGTCTGATGTTTGGTCGAAGAAGCGACCAGATTGCTGGAGGGATCGAACAAGTACAGATCGTAGTCTGTCGAAGCTTGAGGCCACTCATTCCAAGTAAGAAACAACACGGCTTGTGATCCGGCCGTGGCGTAGAACGTCACATTTTGATCGAGCCAGCCATCGGAATTGCCGTCTGTAAAGACGCCTTCCCAATGGCTTTCAGCTTCATTGCCGGCTGCATTTACCCAGAGAATTCCACCGGAGATTGCACGTTGGGCGGTCTCTGCGATTGTGCCGGTGCCGTCGTAGAAATTGGTGTTATACCAGCCGAGCGAGTGATTGATGATGTCGATACCATTGCTCAAGCAGTATGTGACCGCAAGATCGAGATCGACCTCGTCTGCGATCTTGATCAGGTAGAGATCCGCTTCGGGAGCGATGTCATAAATGATCTCGGCCACTGCTGTACCGTGAGTGATTCCACTTGAGAGTCCGGTGCCTGTCAGATCGTTCTGTCCGATCGTGTAGGGGAGGTCTCCACGAGCTTGTGCTTGAGCCAACCCTGAGAAGCCCAGATCGATGATGGCGACTTTGCTGCCGCTCCCCCGGATGCCGACCGCGTGAAAGCCATCGGCTCCAATGGCGGCCGTACCCTCGCTCGGAGTACCCAGAGCGAAGGGCGTGTAGGGGGCCCGAATGAACGAAATCCCTGTGAGCTGCTTGGTCAATGTCGATAGGGCGCTCAAGGGGATCGTGACCTTGATCAGGTTTGAGGTTGCTGCGATGGCGTTCTGGTTGATACCGAGCCGTGATAACGCGGCGACGTTGGACGCACTGCGGCCTGGCTGTGACTCAAGAACGACTGTTACCATCGAAGTGGTCGATGAGAACGGAACGCCGTACAAGGTGGCTAGCGAGTCAAGTGCGGCTCTGGCAAACGTCGGAATGGCAGTCGCAACATGGCTAGCGGTTGAGCTCATGGCAGCTTCTGCCGCGCCGATGAGAGCCTCCAACGCACCGTCGATCAGTGGATTGTGATCCACTCGAGCGATCTTCTGAGTTGCGAATATGGCCACTGTGGCTTGTGGAGAAACTACGGTTTGTTGAGGAAGGGCCGGCGAACCGATTGCTGTCTCCCCACCTTGCGCGACAAACGCCAGAAACTCGAGGGCCATCTCGGGATCCTCAGGCCACGTCAGCATACCCAGGAACCAATCAGAAGCAAATGGGATTTCAACGCCTACTGGCTGCT
Source organism: Candidatus Bipolaricaulota bacterium (assembly GCA_023132545.1). GTDB lineage: Bacteria > Bipolaricaulota > Bipolaricaulia > UBA7950 > UBA9294 > SPBW01. Next base: position 10,424 of record JAGLYB010000001.1, on the reverse strand, counting down.
GATTGATAGTCACGACATCCGCGCCCCGATCGAGAAGCGATCGTTCCAGATCAGACAGATCGACGAGATAGCGAGAAAGAGTGGGTCCCCAACTGTGGGGAACCATCACGAAGTGCAGGCGGCCACTCTTGGCAAAGGATTGAAGAACGATCTGCTGCGCCATACTGTTTTGGGAGTAGCCCTGGAACCATACGCTGGTTGTGAATTTCTGCTCAAAGTTCTCGCCCACGCTCTCCCACTGCCCGATCAACTCTTTGTCAATGCCGACGAGAAGATCCGCCTGACTGAGAACGGGAAGAGAAAGCACGACAAGAACCGCGAGCGCAAGTAGGAAGAATCGGTTCATACTGAACTCCTTAAACTACGGAACGGATGGCTGATACGCGAGGCGTACGTAGCCAATGGAAGTCGATTTAGCCAACGTAAGCAGCTCGTCGATGGGAAGAAGAAGTTTGACCAGCGAGTCTGTCTCTCCGACGATATAATCAGTGAACTCGGCAGCCAGCACACCGCCTGGCACTTTCTCAGCCACGATCTCGACACGAAGTCCCACCTGTGTGAGTCCCTTGGCGATCGCAAAGGCGAACCAATCTTCTGCCACTGTGAGTCCATAGAGCGTAGAGTCGATAAACACACCTGCTGGGGCAGCCGGACCCTTGAGATCTGCCTTAGCAAACGACGCGAATTCGAGATTGACTTCGTTGCCGAGAATGCCGATTTGCTGAAGGCCCATCAGAATGGAAGCCAGCGTTTCATTGATGGAGAGCTCTTGGCTGGGGTTGATTACCAGCTCATATCCGGTCTCAGCCGGGCGAACGGTGAACGTATAGGTCTCGCCTATCTCGCGGAGATAGAAACGGCTGCTGTCTATGAGTAGAACGGAATCGTCGGCCAGAGCAGTTTCCACGTCTATGGCAGCAGCTTCACTTCCCTGATAGGCGGACGCTGAATCTCCGTCGTACTGAATGATCGAGTAACCGGCTGACTGTGCCGTCTCGGTTAGAATCGATAGATCAATTGACATCTCACCGAGTGACAGAATGTAGTAATGGGTGCTTGAGAATGTTGCTGGCACATCCGCTCCGTGAAGTGGGAGTGCGAGCGCCAAAGCTAGAAGAACAAAAAGCAATGTCTTTCCTTGTCGAATCATTGGTGCCTCCTTTGGTATTCCACGTACCATGTACACGGAACCGTCCGGCGGGTTCCATTATGGTACGATTCGATAGAGGGAGAGTAGCTCGTCGATCCGGCAAGAACAGCTTTCTTCGATGCTACGAATCAGATCCATGGGCGTGGCCATGTCATAGAGCATCGCGCTGTAGTAGGTCTGTATGCTGCGGTAGAACGCGTCATCACCCAATTCCAGGTGTAAATCATAGAGAAATGCAGCCCCTCCGGAATAGACGAACGAGCTGTAGGTGGATGAGTCGGGGAATGCGTATTTCGGACTACTGACTGAAAGGTCATGCCAATCTTGCTGGGCTCTTCGATACGCGTTGCGCCATGTGTCAAGCTGCATTTGGGCTGTGGATGGATTGGAATAGGCGGCGAGAAACTCATACGACAGATAGGTGGCGAAGCTCTCGTCAAGCCAAGGATGCTCAGACACGTCGTTGCCTACCCCGGCATAGAACCACTGGTGAGCCATCTCGTGAGAGATGATGATGGAAAAGAAGAGATCGTTAGGCTGCCCAGCATACTGCGTTCCGACCAGAATCAATCCAGAGAACTCTACGCCCGCTGCGCTTCGCAAGGGGACCTCAACCAACTCGATTTCACGATACGGACATGGGCCGATCAACTCCTCGAACAATTGGAAGGAGAAGAGGGCCATTTCGCTGGCCAGGAGTCCGGCCAGTTGATGTGGCGGTGTGAACCAGGTACGAATGATGGCGTTGTCACTTTCGGCGGCAATCGGAATGTAGTCCTGCTCTAGAAGCACCAGAGAGAAATCGCGGGCATTCGTTGCGGTGAAATCATAGGTCGTGGAGTCCGTCTCAGGGTTCACGGCGACGAGTTCACCGGAGGTAACAGGAATTGGGCCCGCTCTGGTCGTGACTTGCACAGAATAATCGGCTGTGTCGCCCATGAGGGTATCCCCGAATCCAGTGCTGGGATCCAGAGCCCATCCCTCATCAGAATAGACTGCCAGCATGGGATAGAACGTCGTCAAGGTCAATGCTGACGATGATTTGGTAAGAAGGCCATAGCCTGTTTCAATGGAGCCATATCTGTCGTTGCGGGGCCATTGTGAGGTCCCACCTGAAAACGTGATGGTGACTTCAATCAGCTCATCTGGTTGAAGGGGCTCCTTCAAGGGAACAAGTACCACAGTCTCGTCCAGATAAAGCGAGAACGTGCTGCTGGCGGTTTGGATAGTGATGTCTAGGATCTGGATGAATGCCGTGCCATACAGACCGTCATCATTGGCATAGAGACGAAAGAAGAGTTCCGAGAGAGCCATTCCCGTTGAATTGGTATAGTCAATCACGGCAACGCCCTCGAATGAGCCTGCATCGTAGTCGACGATGAGATCGATATCATAGCTCAGAACCGACTGCGCCCAACCAGACAGGGCCAGTGAACAGAACACGAATGTCGTAGCAAGGAGTCGGAAGGTCTTCTTTGTGGCGATGATTGCCTCCTCATTCGGCACTTGCCGATGGCAGTATAGTCTGAACTACCCCCTAAGGAAGGGCTGGGTTTCCATCGCACGGCCGGCAACTGAACTTGTCCGCTAGCTATTCAGCGCCCTCTTATACAAGTCCTCGTACTGAGGCACAATCAGCCGGTAATCGAATTTCAGTCTGGCCTGCTCTTGTGCCTCCATTCCGAACTTGCGGTGCTTCTTCTCATTCTGAAGGAGGTCGATGGCATAAGCCGACATGGCATCTACATCGCCGACAGGAGCGAGGAAGCCTGTTCGTTCGTGTTCGATAACTTCAGGGATTCCGCCAACATTCGAGGCAATGACCGGAACGCCGCTGGCCATGGCTTCGAGTGCCACCAGGCCGAAGCTTTCCGTCGAGCTGGGCAATAAGAAGAGGTCGGCTCTTGCCAGCAAAGGAGCGACACGATCGACGATACCAATGAAGTTGATGCGATCGTGAATGCCGAACTCTTGTCCCATCTCCCGAGCAACAAGAGCATCCGGTCCATCTCCTACAAGAATCAGCCGACTGTCGAGGACCTCCGAAATCTTAGCAAAGATGGCAATGACGTCACGAATCCGCTTGACAGGCCGGAAGTTGGAGATGTGCATGATTGTCTTCTGCGAGTTTGCGTTGCATTGAGGAATGCAGGGACAGGGCTCCAATTCGTGACGCTCGGGATCAATGAAGTTGTAGATGATGGCCAGCTCGCGCTGAATATCGAACTGGCGGATCGTCTCCTCCTTGAGGAATCGCGAGACCACAGTGACGGCGTCCGCGTTCTCGATTGTCATCTTGGTGACCGGTTTGAACGAGGCATTGTTGCCCACCAACGTGATATCGGTTCCGTGCAATGTGAGTACGACCTTGAGATCACGGTCTCGGTCTCGAAGGATTTGTTTCGCCAGCAATGCGGCCGCACCGAATGGGATAGCGTAGTGGGCATGCAATACGTCGAGCTCTTTTATCTCGGCGACTTCGGCCAGTTTCGAGGCTAGGGCCAGGGTATAGGGGAAATGCTTTAGCAAGGGATACTGTTCGATTTCGACTTCATGAAAGCTGACTCGAGGCGGCAATTCAGTCAATCGAAGAGGGGCGGCGTAACTGATGAAAGCTACTTCGTGACCGCCGTTGGCAAGATGCTTGCCCAACTCAGTGGCTACAACCCCGCTACCCCCGTGAGAAGGATAGCAGCAGATGCCAATTCTCATGATTGCCTCCTTGCCTAGAATGATTCGAACATGAGGTCCAACGGGTTCTCGACTTCCAGGTGGCCTCGGATGAGGAATCCTTCGCCGAATTTGCAATGTATGCGAGACCCAAGCTGGGCCATTCGGCTGCGAAGGAACCAGTCGGTCGTTGGTGATATAAGCCGTGTCTGTGGCCCTCGTTCCGTATCTGGCCGGAACTGCGTGCCGAAGGCATAGATGGCCTCCAGCTTGCGGTCCGCCTGTTCCGTAATATCCACTACGAAGGTAGGAGTGAACTCGTACCAGCCCATGTAGTAGAAGAGCTGGGTTGGGCGATACGCCTCTTGCCCCGTGTCAAAGCGGAGCAATCCCGAAAGAAACGTCGCTTCGTAGATCAGTCGCGATGCATTGGAGTGATCGGGATGCCGATCTTCCCAATAGGGCAAGAAGATTGCCTTGGGGCGCCAGCGCCGGATGGCTTCCACCACTTCGCGTTTCGTCTCCATGGTGATGTCGATGTTGCCGTCTTGCAGTTCGAGGTTTTCTCGCCCGTGCAACCCGAGGATCTTCGAGCTGGCAGCGGCTTCCTGAGCGCGGATCTCCGCGCTCCCGCGGGTGCCCATTTCTCCGCGGACCAGATCAACGATCACAACCTTGTGTCCAGCATCCGCGAGCTTGATCATCGTGCCGCCGCAACCTATCTCAGCGTCGTCAGGATGTGTCCCGAACGCGATAATATCTGCTCTATTCATGAGATTCCTCGAGTACAATGAGTTGATGTTCGAACCAATCACGTCCACCGAACCGAAACGGTTCGCTATGGGCAATCATTTCGTGAATCCATTCTACACCATACTTCGCGATGAACGAGAACGCAGACAGGATCCTCTCTTGTGGCTTTTCCATCGGGAATAGCAGCGGCTTGAGGTTCTGAATGTTCTTCACGGAGATTCCTTGGCGGGCGAGGTCTGCGCGAATCGCACGGTCTTCCAGCCGCTGTACTTGATGTCTGGCTTGATCGACTGTCTGTCGCCAGCGTGTTTCCAGTCCTGGGTCCAACTGAATGAGGGGATCTTTGAGTGGCAGTAACGCTTTCTCCATTCGAGCCCGTGCTTCTGAGAATTCTAGGCTCAGCTCCTCTGAAGCCAATCGCTTGACGACCTCGGCGGGTTTGAACCCCGGATGAAGGGTCTCGGATATCTCGATTCCCATGCTGTTGAGCAGGTCGAAGCTCGCTTTGGGGATCAGAGTTGCTCCTTGCCGCGGGAGTGCCAACGGCTGCGGAATGTCCCATCGCTCATACAGAGGGCGCAGCATGGCATGATAGGCGAGTTCAGAGGGCCCGAGAATGTTGGCGAGGGTGGGAAGAAGGGAATCAGCCAGCACCGGCCGTAGGATAGCATCAGCGGAGAACTGAACGGAATTTTGGAGGTCCATCTTGATCGAGGAATCATCGATCCGTTGCCGGATGCCGTCCTCACCGATTTCGAACAATCCACCTGAGCGACTTGGATCGAGGGGAACTGGGTATCCCAGCTTCATCAATCGGGAGGCGTTTAGCGCCAAGCCGGCTTGGATCTCACGTCGTTCGGTCAAAGCTCGTCTGAAGAAGGGTTCGGCTAGTGAACGCAGGACACGTGGCTCGACCAGAATGAGTCCATAGTCGGCGAATAGACGGCTCCAGATACGGGCATGCCATGTGCAATAGATGTCTTCGTCTGTAGGAGAGAAGATGGCGGCATCGATTGCATTCGAGAAGGGGATCTTCTGACGGACCTCGACGAATGCATCTCGCACGGCCTCAGTGATCGGCAGATGTTCGATGGGCTGACCATGCCCCTCCCAGTCAAAAGAAATCGTTCGCAATGCGCCCGAATCATCCAACCATCGCGTGTGATTGATCTCTGCGAAATCATGGTCCTCCGAGGCCAACCAGAAAACCGGCAATACGGGGACGTCGAGACGATCGGACAACCGAGCGGCGGTTCGAATAATCGACGCGATCTTGTAGATGACGAACAACGGTCCGCCGAGGAATCCGGCTTGCTGCCCCCCAATCACACACAAAGCCTTCGAATCTCGAAGATGCTCGATGTTCCGCGTTGTTCTGGAGGATGCATTCAGCACTTGGTTGTATTCCAGCAGGGCGTCACAGCCTTCTGAACGTGTTTGTTGGCTGGGAATCGCCTGTCGTGTCTCGGCCAGACGATGAATTGAGGTGGCGGAATGCTGAAAGAACTCCGGGGTCGAGTTCTTGCCGTCAATGTAATCGAGAAAGAATGGCGACTGTGAATACAGGATTCGCGGATCGATGAATTGTGTCATGATCTTGCCTTGGCTGCGACGAACACCATGCGTGAACTCGTATTGGAAAACACCTGACCTTCGAGACTTCCATAGAAGTGGATGTCGATGAAGCCAATGCGTGTGAGCATGTCCTCGATTTCCGCTTTCTTATACATGCGGACGGATTCCCGATACGTCGTTTCTGGAGATCCCGGTTGCGTGATACGGGTTTCCTTCTCCACTCGAAGGCTATCGGCGGTGATGTTCCGGTGAATGCTGATTCGCCTGCCTTCCAGTTCGCGTTCTTCAGAAGGAATCAAATTCGCTAGTACGTGGCCGCGATTGAGCGTGTCAAGCAAGAAGGTGCCATTACGAGAGAGTGCTTGATATGCCGACTGCAACACGCGCTCATCCTCGTTGCCATCCTCGAAGTAGCCAAACGAGGTGAACAGGGAGACGATCGTGCGATAGAGTTCATTCCCTGGGATCTCACGCATATCAGCCTGGAGCAACTGAATGTCATTCATGGATTCGGCGTCGAGGCGGGACCGGGCTTCGGCAAGAAGATCTGCCGATAAATCGAGTCCGGTCAGGTTCATGAACCCGGCGTGACGCAGGGCGGCAAGGTGACGGCCTGCGCCGCAGCAAAGGTCGAGTAGAGACTCGTTCCGAGGTGGATCGATCAGCTGAAGAATATGGCTGACGTCTCTGCGAGCCTCCTCGTCATTGCGATGTGGATAGAGGGACAAATAATCGCGACCGAACGTGTCCTCATACCAGGCGCTCACTCGATTCCATGCTCCTTCTTGTACTTAGCCCAATTCGTCTTTAGCTCGATGAACGATTCAATATCCGATCTGAGAAGAAACGGATTCGTTTCTCGCTCCCGCTGAAGGGTCGATTCCGGAGAGACACCGACATCGTGCCCTGGATAGACGCGAGTATCGCCGGGCAAGGTCAGAAGCTTCTCGTGAAGCGATGCATACTGGGCTCTCGCTCCATCTTCCAGATCTGTCCCTCCCACCTTGCCGACGAACAGCGTATCGCCGGTGAACAGTGCTTCGTCGATAAGCAGGCAGATGGAATCGGGCGTATGTCCCGGCGTATGGATGATCCTGACTTCCAGATTGCCAACAGGGAACAGCGCTTCGTCGGCAACTGCCTGGCTGGTTCTCGCATCAAGGTCGCCGAGTTTTAAGGGGTGGACACCTGTGGCCGCCTCGAAGGCTTCATTCCCATTGGTGTGGTCATGGTGGTCGTGTGTGTTGAAGACGTAGACCACTTCGTAGTTGTTGTCAGAGGCGAAGGTTGCGATGGCGATCGGATCATAGGATGGATCAATAACGACGGCCTTTCTTGTGACATCGTCTGCGATGAGATAGCCGAGGTTCCTGTCTCCACCGGTTTGGAAGGTCTTGATCAACGAAGACTCCTTTCGAGTTCGAGCGCAGTGATTCTAAGCGGGAAATCGACGAACACCAAGCGGGTTGACAAAACCCGAAATTAACCTATGATGTAAGATCAAGAAGGAGAACAACGGGATAAAACTGAAGGAGGAACCACTATGAAGAAAGTTACTTGGACGGTTGCATGCGTGTGCATGGGTTTGCTGCTCGGAGGATTGGCGTGTTTTGGGAGTGGCCTTATCATCTCGGAAGTTGCTTGGGCCGGTACGGCCGCCAGTTCCACTGACGAGTGGATCGAATTGCAGAATCTAGGAGAGGTTGCCCTTGATCTGATTGGCTGGCAACTCGCATTTGGTGACGTTTTAATTCTGCTGGGTGAATCTGGAGAAGACACACTCGAAGTCAGAACAACTGTGTTGGAGCCGGGAGCATTCTTGATTCTCGAACGTACGAATGATGACACAATCTCCGATATTACAGCCGACATCCTATACAAAGGAACCTTATCGAATTCCGGAATCCCGATCGAGTTACGAAACTCTGAGGGCGTTGTCGTTGACTCCGTATTACTAGAGGAGACTGGATGGCCCGGCGGAGGTGCAGTGGATGGCGAACCTCCCTATTGCACGATGGAACGAACCAGCCTCGGAGAATGGACAAGCAACAACGGAATTGTTCGGAACGGATTGGATGCCGACGGGAATCCCATGAATGGAACCCCCGGACAGCCGAATTCCGCCGAAATTCTGGCCCAGTGGGCGCCAGTCGTGGAGCTCACCTTTCCGACAGAAGAAGGAAGCATTCTATCCGGGATTGAATTGGTCTCCTGGATCGCCAACGATCCCAACGGCGTAGATTCCGCTCTTGCGATTGCCATCCTGATTTCAGCTAATGAAGGAGATGAGTGGACTGTCTTGATCGAGAACCTCGCCAATACGGGGTCGTTTTCTTGGGACACGACAGCACATTCTTCGGGAGGCGAGTATCGAATCCTAATACGGGCCTCGGATCCGGAAGGTTTCTTTGGTGAGGCCGTAAGCCCTGTGTTCGAGATCCTCTAGCAGCGGCGGACTATGGTCAAGACGCGCTGAGACCGGCAAGTTCTACGATTGCATCCAGGTGGGCATGGGCGGCCTCCTTGCCTGCCTGGATGGCATCTTGGGTGTGCTCGAAAGCGAACATCCGTATCCATCCCACGTCGGGGTGAATCACAATCAGTTTCGCGTTCAGCCGCTCGGCGGCGCAGACGAGTTGAAGATTCGTCAATTGATACGATGTCACACGTTGCGCTTGCAGGAGTGCGTCCAAACAAGTCGTGATCTCCCGATCCAACGGAGCGCCGGTGTCCACGGCGACAACGGCTTCGGCCCCCATGTCGATGACCACGTCCACCGGCAGCTTGTCCACCACGCCGCCATCCATGAGGTACTGACCTTCATGGCCCACCGGTGAGAACACGCCGGGAACCGATGTGCTTGCAACGACGGCATCACAAAGAAGGCCTTCTCGGAGAACGACGCGATCTCCAGTCTCCAAATCCGCTGCCACGGCGGCAAATGGGATCTCTGTATCGTCGAAGCTTTTGCCGGCAGTGAGTAAGCGGAATAGCTCGCGGAGCCGCACCAGGTCATGAGGCCTAGAGTTTTCTTCCTTCCACGCTGATCCACGCACGTATTCCACCATGCTTCGCCCGATGATCTTCTGCAGTTCTCGTGCCGTACTATCGGAAACTTGTAGCAGGTCGTTGAGATCAAGGGATTCCAGGACCTTGGCGATGAGCTGAAGGTCGGCGCCAACTGACTTGGCTGCACCCATGACTGCACCCATGCTCGTGCCTGCGATCAACGAAATGGGAATGCCTGCTTCCTCTAAACCGATCAGAACGCCCAAATGGGCCAATCCGCGCGCGCCTCCACCACCAAGGGCCAATCCCAATTGTCTGCTCATGCCAAAAGAAAACCCCTCCTGCTTGATAATAGTCAAGCAGGAGGGGAAGGAAAAGTCTTTGTCTGATTACTCGTTTAGTATGGCATGCCCCCCGGCATCTGAGGCATGGCAGGAGCGTCGTCTTCCTTAATTTCGGCGACGAGTGCGCCTGTAGTCAGCAACATACCGGCAATGGACACGGCGTTCAGAAGTGCCGCACGGGTGACCTTGGTCGGGTCGATGATTCCGGCATCAAACATGTCCACATACTCTTCGGAAATGACGTCGAATCCGATGCCCGGCTTCTGTTCGCGCACTTTGCCCACCACGATGGCGCCTTCGAAGCCGGCGTTCAACGATAGCTGGCGAAGCGGGCCTTCCAGAGAGCTGGTGAGAATGGCGAGACCGACAGCTTCATCGCCTTCGAGCTTGAGGGCCTTAATGCCCTTAGCGGCATTCAGAAGTGCAACACCACCTCCGGGAAGGATGCCTTCGTCGACAGCGGCTTTGGTTGCTTCCAGTGCGTCTTCCATGCGATGCTTCTTCTCGGAGAGTTCAGTTTCCGTAGGAGCGCCAACTTTGATGACCGCGACACCGCCGGCCAGCTTGGCCTTGCGCTCTTCGAGCTTCTCACGATCATAGTCAGAATCGGTGGTTTCGATCTGAGCTTCGATCTGCTCCACGCGACCGTGAATGGCTTCGGGCTTGCCCTTGCCGCCAATGATCGTGGTGTTGCTGTTGTCAATCTTGATCGTTTCGGCAGTACCGAGCATGTCGAGGGTGGCATCTTTGATCTGCATGCCCGCGTCCTCAGCGATCACGGTTGCGCCGGTAAGAACTGCGATGTCTTCAAGCATGGCCTTGCGGCGATCCCCGAATCCAGGAGCCTTGACCGCGCAGCTGGTGAACGTGCCCTTCAGTTTGTTGAGAACCAACGTCGTGAGGGCTTCACCTGTAACGTCCTT